>DATHAV010000252.1:0-2020 GCA_035296505.1 Pseudoxanthomonas sp. | reverse complement strand
ATTGCCCACGTACGTCCAGTGGGTGTCGTCGACGTCGCTGGTCTCGCGCGGATCGAAGGCGAGCACGTCATAGGACAGCACGCTTATGCCGGATTGCAGGCTCCAGGTGGGCACCGCCAGCACCAGACGGCCATCGCGGGTTGACGAGCGCCGGTGCGGGTCGCGCTTTATATGGCCACGCTCTCGGCCGTGCGCTGGGATCCGCTCGTGAAGGCGCACTACCAGCAACTGCGGCCGCGGGAAGCTGGCAAAGTGGCATGGGTCGCATGCATGCGAAGGCTGCTGGGGGATCGTCAATGCCAGGCGCCGCGATGAGCTACGTGCCGAGGGCTTGATCAGGACCTGAAAGATCAGATCACAAGACAGTTGCCGAGCTGGGACACAGATCCGGCAATGGTGGTGGTATTCGCCTGCCGGGCCATTAGCCGGCCAAATCCAGCACGGGCTGCTCGACCACCTTGCCAGCCCAAGCAGACGCGCGGTCCTCAGATCGCGTCGGAAGTGATCGTGGACGCCTCCCGCGTCACCATGACCGCACCAGCGTGGAGCTGGATCAGCGTGTGCCTATGTCAGCGCAGAGGGAACCCGACGCTCTTGTCGCACGAGCATCAAGGCCGCAATGCGTTGGCTGGAGCAGGGCCGATCACTGCACCGGATCGGGCGCAGGCAAGGCCTGCAGCGCGTGCGCCGCCTCGCGTACGCGCTCGCGGTCGGGCCCGAAACCCAGCGCCGCCTCCGCGCGTTCCAGCGCGAGCGCGGAGTGGTGGCGGGCGACCTGGGTGTAGGCCGGGTTGAGCGTGCCCAGGCTGTGCAGGGTCTTCTGCAGGCGCAGCGCTATTTCGACCACGCCGGCGCCGTCGCGCGCGATCGGAGTCAAGGCGTCCTTGAACAGATCGTCCAGCTCGACCGGCGGCACGTGGATCAGCGGGTAGTCGATCCGCTCCGCGTCTTCGCCACGCGGCTGCGCCCAGATCGACAGCAGGCGCTCGACCCGGCTCAGCACGACGATGCCGGTGCCGGAGTCGTTGATCGCCGACGACAGCGCGCGCGAGGCGATCTCGGCCAGCACCGTCATGCCGAAGCGTGGATCCTGGTCGAAGGTGCGCACGTCCGCCACGGTGAAGGCAAGGCGGACACGGGCGAGCGTTTCCTCGTCCATCGCCTGGCGCTCCAGCCACGCCAGTGGCTGCACTGCGTCGGTGTACGCGCCGGGCAGCGAGTTGATGAAGAGCTTGACCCGGGCCTTTTCGAGCAGCGCATGCAGCGCTTCCATGTCCACGTGCTGCACGTAGCCGTACTGGCGCGCGAACAGGGGAACCGCGCTCTCCGGCACCGGCCGCGTCGACGTCCACGGGGTGCCGCCCAGGAACGGTCGCTCGTGGTGCGCGCGCAGCACCTGCGCCGAACGAAGCTCCAACAGATCGGCGATCTCCCCGACCATGCCCAGGCGGAACACGTGGCTGATCCAGCGCAGCAGGGTGACCACGATGATGACGATCACCACCAGGGTGACCAGGTAAAGCGTCACCCGCCCGCGCTCGTCGTACAGGCCGGTCTGCAGCGCGATGAGGCCGACCAGGCTGAAGATGAAGGAACCGATGAAGGTGCCCAGCGCGTTCTGCGAGGGGCGATCCTCGTTGACCAGCTGGGCGGCGCGGGGCGTGGCGGTATTGGTGGCGGCGTTCTGCGCGGCCACCATCACGGTCAGGGAGAAGATGGCGACCGACAGCATGCTGGTGGCGATGATGTCCAGAAGGTCCCCGACCGCCTCGGCGCCGATGCGCCGCGAGACCTCGTCAGGGATGTCCGGTTCAACGAAAATCGCCAGCACCGCCACCCCCGCGGCGAGCAGCGAGAATCCAGCCGCACGCACCCAGAGCTTGCGGGCGACCTGGCGCCACTGCCATTGCCGCCGCGTGCTCACTGCACCGGCCCCAAGCGGGGCAACGCATGTCCCGCGTCGTCGCCGGCCGCGCCCGCGCCCGCGATGCCGCTGCGCCTGGTGGCCAGTGGCTTCCGC
>DATHAV010000251.1:0-2602 GCA_035296505.1 Pseudoxanthomonas sp. | reverse complement strand
CGAGCAGATCGACCCGGCCGAAATGTCGCCCGGCGAGTTCGGAGCCAACGTGCAGCGCAGCGTCGAGCAGGACAACGTGCGCGTGGTGGTGATCGACAGCCTCAACGGCTACCTCAACGCGATGCCGGACGGTCGCTTCCTGATCCTCCAGATGCACGAATTGCTGAGCTACCTGTCGCAGCAGGGCGTGCTGACGATCCTGGTGCTGGCCCAGCACGGGCTGATGGGGCCGATGGAGACGCCGCTCGACATCAGCTACCTGAGCGACGCGGTGATCATGTTGCGCTACTTCGAGCATGAAGGCTGCGTGCGCCGCGCCATGTCGATGGTCAAGAAGCGCAGCGGCCGTCACGAGCAGACCATCCGCGAGTTTCAGATCACCGGCGGCGGGCTGGCGGTAGGCCCGCCGCTGACCGGCTTCAAGGGCATCTTCACCGGCACTCCGACCTATACCGGCGATGGCGCGCCGTTGCTGCACGACCGGCCGAATGACGGTTGAGCAGGTGTCCGGTCACGTACTGGTGTTCGCGCCGATCGGGCGCGACGCCTCGGCGACCGCCGACCTGCTGAGCCGCGCGCAGATGGAGGCCCGCATCTGCGCCGGCTTCGAGGACATGGTGGCCGGGCTGGACGCGGACCCGGACGCGGTGTTCGTGGCCGAAGAGGGCCTGGTCGGCAAGCCGCTGCAGTCGCTGTCGGACTGGGTGGAGCGCCAGGAAGCGTGGTCGGACCTGCCGTTCGTGGTGCTCACCAGCCGCCACGACCAGGCGCGCGTGACCGCCTGGCGCCGCGAACTGGTGCAGAAGCTCGGCAACGTCTCGCTGCTCGAACGTCCGGTGCAGCCGCTGAGCCTGGTCAGCGTGATGCAGGCGGCGGTGCGCGCGCGCCGCCACCAGGTGCAGGTGCGCACGCTGCTGGCCGACCGCACCCAGGCGGCGCTGCAGCTCGAGTCGCTGGTGGCCCGGCGCACGGCCGAACTGCAGCGGGTCAACGGACAGCTGCGCAACGAAATGGCCGAACGCACGCGCATCGAGGAGAACCTGCGCCACGCCCAGAAACTCGAGGCGCTGGGCCAGCTCACCGGCGGCGTGGCCCACGATTTCAACAACCTGCTCATGGTCATCACCGCCGGGCTGGACATGCTCGAGCTGCAGCCCGACAGCCAGCGCCGCACGCGCATGCTGCAGGGCATGCGGCAGGCCGCGCAGCGCGGCGCCAGCCTGACCCGGCAGCTGCTGGCGTTCTCGCGGCGCCACGCCCTGCGTCCGGAAACCGTCGACCTGGCGCGGCACCTGCGCGAAATGCGGGAACTGCTGGACCGCAGCCTGCGCGGCGACGTCCATGTGGACGTGCAGCTGGCGGGCGACCTGTGGCCGGTGCAAGTGGACCCCGGCGAACTGGAGCTGACCCTGCTCAATCTGGCCGTGAACGCACGCGACGCGATGGAGGCGGGCGGCACGATCCTGGTGCGCGGCGACAATCAGGCGGGCGTCAGGCTGGGCGACCTGGAGGGCGACTTCGTGCGCCTGTCGATCCAGGACACGGGCGCTGGCATGAGCGAGGAGGTCAAGGCGCACGTGTTCGAGCCGTTCTTCACCACCAAGGACGTGGGCAAGGGGTCCGGCCTCGGGCTGGCCCAGGTGTACGGATTCGCCCAGCAGTCCGGCGGCACGGTGAGCATCGATTCGGCCGTGGGCCAGGGCACCACCATCACCCTGATGCTGCCGCGCTCGCACCGGGCGCCTCCGACCGCGCAGGTGGCGCTCGCCGGCGAACGGCTGGCGCCGGACCACCCCGGCGGCTGCGTGCTGCTGGTGGAGGACGACGACGAAGTGGCGGCGCTGGTGGCCGACATGCTGCGCGACCTGGGCTACGAAGTGATCCACGCCTCCAGCGCCAACGCGGCGCTGGGCGCGCTGGCCAACGAGCGGCCGCTGGACCTGCTGTTCTCCGACATCATGATGCCCGGCGGCACCAGCGGGATCGAACTGGCGCGCGAGGTACGCCAGCGCCGCCCCGGGCTGCCCGTGCTTCTGACCAGCGGATTCGCCGAAGGCAGCCGCAGCGAGGCCGATGCCCTGGGCGTACCGGTATTGGCCAAGCCTTACGGCCTGGATGAGCTGCGCGACGCCATACGCGAGGCGCTGTACCAGAACACCGCTTGCCACGCCATGGGCTGAACGCGCCGCTGTCGCCTTCGCCTGCGGGCACGGCGGCACGCCGGTTCTCAGATCTCGATCGGCCCTCCGAACTCAAGTAGCGCGCATCGTGGGAGTCAACCGAAGCGGCTGCCCGCGAGCGGCCCCCGGTCGCGTGCATCGGCACGGTCGGCGGCCGTGGCGTCGATGAAGCGCGCCAGGGCGTGATCCAGCGGAGGCATCAGCCCGCCGCGCGCGCTGCCGAGCACGCTGTACGGCGGCCGTGCGGCGCGCAGTCCCAGCGCGGCGGCAGGACGCGCGCGCAGTCCTGCCGGAGAGAGGCCGGCGGCCTCGGCCGCGCGCACGGCGAGCGCGTGCCAGCTGACGGCGCCGGGATTGGCCAGATGCCACAGGCCCTGCGCGCCATCGACCAGCAGGGTGAGCACCGCATCGGCCAAGTCCGG
>DATHAV010000250.1:0-1885 GCA_035296505.1 Pseudoxanthomonas sp. | reverse complement strand
GCTGGACGGTGCGTATCACTCCTTCGGCTTCTTCAAGTACGCTCACCGTTATCTGGCTGAAACCGCATGGTGTTTCAACCGCCGCTTCGACCTGGAGAGCCCTGGTACCGCGCCTGATAGCCGCGGCCGCTCGCGCGATGGCGTGGTCGGAATCCAGGCTCCGCCAGGTGTCGGTTTATCGTGGCTGACAGTTGGTGCTGATCAGGTGCCCAACAACAGCCGCTCGATCAGGGTCCGGTAAAGCCTGGGCAGCGCCTCCAGGTCGGATACGCGCACATGCTCGTCGACCTGGTGGATGCTAGCGTTGACCGGCCCGACTTCGATGCACTGCGTGCCCAGCAGGGCGATGAAGCGCGCATCGGACGTGCCGCCGCCGGTGCTTTCCTCGGGGGCGGCACCGGCGAATTCGGCCAGGACCTCGCGCGCGGTCGAACGCAGCACGCCTTCCGGCGTATGGAACGGTTCGCCGCTGCGGTGCCAGCGCAGGCCGTACTCGAGGCCGTGGCGATCGAGCAGCGCATGGACCTCCTGCTCCAGCGACGCGGCCTGCCAGCGCGGGTTGTAACGAAGGTTGAACTGCACTTCGAAGCTACCGGGAATGACGTTGCCGGCGCCGGTGCCGGCGGCGACGCTGGAGATCTGCAGGCTGGTCGGCGGGAACGACTCGAAGCCTTCGTCCCACCGCCGCGCGGCCAGCTCGGCCAGCGCCGGCAGCGCCTGGTGCACGGGGTTGCGCGCCTTGTGCGGATAGGCCACGTGGCCCTGCACGCCGCGCACCGTGAGGCGCGCCGACAGCGAGCCGCGCCGGCCCACGCGCAGCAGGTCGCCGAGCCGCGCGGTGGACGAGGGTTCGCCGGTGATGCACCAGTCGATCGCCTGCCCGCGCTGGCGGAACAGCTCGGTGACCCGGCGCACGCCGTCGACCGCATCGCCCTCCTCGTCGGAGGTCAGCAGCAGCGCGACCGTGCCGGGATGGTCGGGGTGCTCGCGCACGAACGCTTCGAGCGCGACCACGAACGCGGCGACGCTGCCCTTCATGTCGGCGGCGCCGCGCCCGTACAGCAGGCCCTCGCGGACCTGCGGCTCGAACGGGTCGCTGGACCAGGCCTCGCGAGGCCCCGGCGGGACCACGTCGGTGTGCCCGAGCAGCGCCAGCACCGGGCCGCCGCCGCCGTGCGTGGCCCACAGGTTGTCGACCTCGCCGAAGCGCAGGCGCTCGCAGCGGAAGCCGGCGCGCTGCAGCCGCTCGGCGATCAGCGCCTGGCAGCCGGCGTCGTCGGGGGTGATGGAGCGCCGCGCGATCAGCTCGCAGGCGAGGTCCAGCACTTCGCTCATGGCCGCTCCGTGGGGCGGGACCCGGCCCGCCTTGGACGATCCCCGCGCGACGCCACCGGCCTCATACGCCGAACCGCTTCTTGAACCCGTTGTCGGAAAAGCCCTGGCTGATGCTGCCGTCGTCGGCGACCACCAGCGGGCGCCGGATCAGCTGCGGATACTCGCGCAGCAGCAGTCTCCACTCGGCGTCCGAGCCCGGCGACCTGCGGCTGTCGGGCAGCTGCCGCCACGTGGTGGACGACCTGTTGATCAGACTGTCCCAGCCTCCCACCGCCTGCGCCCACCGGAACAGGGTGTCCGGCGACTGGCGCTGTTCGCGGTAATCGACGAACGCATGCGCCACGCCGAAACGCTCCAGCCAGCGGAGCGCCTTCTTGCACGTGTCGCAGTTCTTCAGGCCGTAGAGGATGGCGGTCATGTTTTCTCCTGTGCGTCCGCTCAGTCGGCCAGGCCGCGCAGCAGCTCGTTGATCGAGGTCTTGCTGCGGGTCTTCTCGTCGACCTGCTTGACGATCACCGCGCAGTACAGCGAGTACCTGCCGTCGGCCGAC
>DATHAV010000249.1:0-3025 GCA_035296505.1 Pseudoxanthomonas sp. | reverse complement strand
CGCGTGCCTGGCCCAGCGCCGCCAACGCCTGGCGTTCGGCCAGGGCGGCGCCGGTCCGCGGCGAACGCTGCAGGACGGCGCGCCCGGCGGAAACCGCGCCGGACGACACGATGACGACCTCGCGGCAGGCGGCCAGGCTGTCGCCGACGAACCGCGCCAGGCCGCCGGCATGGCGTTCGCTGAGGCCCTCGCCATCGAGGGTCAGCAGGCTGCTGCCGACCTTGAGCACCGCCCGCCGCCACGGCGGCAACGGCTGCCGGACGAATGTGGAGTCGGACGCGTCCAGGGTCGCCAGCCTCAGCTCGACCGTGACTCGCGGCGCAGCATGCGCGCGATGAGCAATCGGCCATGGTCGTTGCCGGCGCTCATTAGCTGGATACCCGAAACGCTCACAGCGCCCGCCAGCGCGCGCGCAATGCGTCCAGCCGCAGGTCGGCCGCCGCGCCGGGCGACACGCGCGCCGCCAGGCTGGACGCGGGCGTGCGGCCCTCTGCGGCCACTGCCGCCGACGCCGCGGCCGCGCGGTACGCCTCGCGGAACGGCACGCCCGCCACCGCCTGCTCCACCGCGGCATCGGTGGCGTACATCCCCGCATCGATGGCCGCCGCCATGGCCTCGGGCCGCCACTGCAGGTTGGCCAGCAGGGCCGGCAGCAGCTCAAGCGCGCCCAGGCCGCGGCCGAAGCCGTGGAAGATCGCGCCCTTGCTGGCCTGGAGGTCGCGGTGGTAACCCGACGGCAGCGACAGCAGCTGCTCGATCTCGGTGCGCGCCGCCGCCACGCTGGCGTGGGTGGCGCGCATCAGCTCGATCACGTCCGGGTTGCGCTTGTTGGGCATGATCGAACTGCCGGTGGTGTACTGCGGCGGCAGCGCGACGAAGCCGAACTCGGACGCAGTGAACAGCGACAGGTCCCAGGCCAGGCGCCGCAGGTCGAGGGTAGCGCCGCCCAGCGCTTCCAGCGCGGCCATCTCGAACTTGCCGCGCGAGAGCTGCGCGTACACCGGGCTCACCTGCAGCCGCGCGAAACCCAGCGCGGCGGTGGAATGGTCGCGGTCCAGCGGCAGGTTGACCCCGTAGCCGGCGGCGCTGCCGAGCGGATTGGCATCGATCAGGCGCAGGGTGTCCGCGGCGCGCACCGCGTCGTCGATGAAGCCTTCCGCCCAGCCCGCCCACCACATGCCGGCGCAGGACACGACCGCGCGCTGCAGGTGGGTGTAGCCGGGCAGCGGCAGCGTCGACTCGGCCTGCGCGCGGTCGAGCGCGATGCCGGCGACTTCGCGGCACAGCGCCGCCAGGCGCGCCAGCTTGTCCTTGAGCCACAGCCGCGTCGCCACCAGGATCTGGTCGTTGCGGCTGCGCCCGGTGTGGATTCTGCGGCCGGCATCGCCGAGGCGCTCGGTCAGGCGCGATTCGATCGCCGAATGGCAGTCCTCGAAGCGCTCGTCCAGCACGAAAGCGCCGCTGCGGAAGTCCTCGGCAAGGCGGTCCAGCTCGGCCAACAGCCCGGCGAGCTCCTCGGCCGAGAGGATGCCGATGTGCCGCAGCCCTTCGGCGTGCGCCTTGCTCGCGGCGATGTCGTGCAGGAAGAACTCGCGGTCCAGGATCACGTCGTCGCCCGCGAGGAACCGCTGGATCCGCGCGTCCATGGCCACGCCGGGTTTCTGCCACAAAAGCTCGGTCATCGTCTTCTCCTGCATCGGTGGGCACGGCCCGGCGTCTTCAAGCTCGCGTCTGCACGACTTGATCCGGAATCGAAGCCAGCTCGTCGAAACCGAACGCGAGATTCAAATTCTGCATCGCCTGCGTCGCCGCGCCCTTGAGCAGGTTGTCCAGCGTCGCCACCACGACCACCCGCCGCCCGCCCGGCGCCACGGTGAAGCCGCCGATCTCGACGCCGTGGCGGCCGGCGATGCGGCTGACCCAGGGCGCCTCATTGCCGACCGTTATCAGCCGCTCGCCGGAATAGCGCTGGCGATAAAGCTCGCGCACTTCCTCGACCGTGACCGCCCGCTGCAGCCACAGGTTGACGGTCATGGTGATGCCGCGGAAATGCGGCGCCACGTGCGGCATGAACTCCACCGGCACGCCCAGCTGCCGCGAGACCTCGCGCTCGTGCAGGTGGTCGGCCAACGCGTAGGGCATCAGGTTGTCGCGCAGCTTGTCGAGATCGTTCTTGTCCGAGGGCGCGGTGCCCGCGCCGGAGTAGCCGGACACGCCGAAACACTGCGGCGGGGCGGCCAGCCGGTCCAGCAGCGGCGCGATCGCCAGCTGCATCGCGGTCGCATAGCAGCCGGGGTTGCTGATGCGCCTCTGGCCCGCATAGCCGCGCCGGGTCAGCTCCGGCAGGCCGTAGTGCCAGTCGCCGTCGAACCGGTGATCGGCCGACAGATCGACGATCACCGCCTCCGGCGCCTGCGCATCGATCGCCTGCACGTAACCGCCGGCCATGCCGTTGGGCAGCGCCAGCACCACCGCGTCTGCGCCCTTGGCCGCCACCTGCCGGGCGTCCAGGTTCTCGTAGCGCAGGTCGCCGCCAAAGCCGTCCACGTGGTCGCGGACGGACTGTCCGTCGCGCTCGCGCGAGGACACGAACGCCAGCCGCAGCGACCGATGCCGCGCGATCAACGCGATCAGTTCGGCGCCGGTATGGCCGCGCGCGCCGACGATGCCGATGCTTTTAGGCGCCATCGGGCCGCCCTCCCTGCTGCAGCCGGTGCTCGAGGTGGCGCTTCACCGCCGGCCATTCGCCGTCGACGATCGAGAACACCACCGTGTCGCGCGGCGTGCCGTCGGCGTGGCGCTGGTGGTTGCGCAGCACCCCGTCCTGGCGCGCGCCCAGGCGCGCGATGGCGGTGCGCGAGACCTGGTTGAACCAGCTGGTTTCGAACACGACGGAAAGGCAGCCCAGTGCTTCGAACGCGTGCGCCAGCAGCAGGCGCTTGGCGTCGGTGTTCACGCCGGTGCGCTGGACCAGCGGCATGTACCAGGTGTAGCCGATGCTGAGTCTGGGCACCGCTGGCTCGAG
>DATHAV010000248.1:0-7620 GCA_035296505.1 Pseudoxanthomonas sp. | reverse complement strand
GGGGCGGCGGCATCCGTGCGCCGGAGCACCATTCGGAGGCCAACGAATCCATCTTCACCAACGTGCCCGGCCTGCGCGTGGTCATGCCGTCCTCGCCGCAGCGCGCCTACGGCCTGCTGCTGGCGGCGATCCGCGATCCCGACCCGGTCATCTACATGGAGCCCAAGCGCATCTACCGCCAGTACAAGGAGGTCGTGGCCGACGACGGCGAGGCGCTGCCGCTGGACGTGTGCTTCGTGCTGCGCGACGGCAGCGACGTGACCCTGGTCACCTGGGGCGCGCAGGTCAAGGAAACGCTGGAAGCCGCCGACAGGCTCGCCGGCGAGGGCATCAGCGCGGAGGTGATCGACGTGGCCACGCTCAAGCCGCTGGACTTCGACACCATCGCCGAGTCGGTGTCGAAGACCGGCCGCTGCGTGATCGTCCACGAGGCGCCGCGCACCGCGGGCTTCGGCGCGGAGATCGCCGCGCGCCTGGCGGAGCAGTCCATGTACGACCTGCTGGCGCCGGTGCAGCGCGTCACCGGGCCCGACACCCACATCCCGCTGTTCCGCCTGGAGATGAAGTACCTGCCCAGCGTCGACAGGATCGTCGCGGCGGCCAAGCGCACGCTGGCAGCCGGGTGATGCGCGCCCGCGCCATCCGCGACTACCGCACGCAGTACGCGAACCCGGTCCGGTTCGCGCGCGGCGATGCCATGGTGCTTGGCATGCGCGAGACCGAATGGCCGGCCTTCGCCTGGGCCACCACGGCCGAGGGCAACCCAGCTGGGCGCCGCTGGACTGGCTGCAGGACTACTCCGCGCAGCAACCGGGTCACTGGTACTGGTGTCGGCATGCGGACGGCCGCAGCGGCTGGCTGCCGGCGCGCGACCCGGTCTTGATCAACCGAAAGACTTTCGAAGAGACATCCGCATGAGCGAAAGCAAGACCTTCTACCTTCCCGACCTGGGCGAGGGCCTGCCCGACGCCACCATCGTCGAATGGTTCGTCAAGGAGGGCGACGTGATCCGGCTCGACGAGCCGCTGGTGTCGATGGAAACCGCCAAGGCGGTGGTGGAAGTGCCTTCGCCCATCTCCGGCAAGGTGACCAAGCTGGCCGGCGGCGCCGGCGACATCGTGGTCACCGGCGGCATGCTGGCCGAGTTCCAGCCCGACCCCAGCCTGCCGCAGCGCGCCGAAGGCCAGGACACCGGCCACCACCACGGGCCGCCGGCCGCCCACGGCGCCGGCACGCCCGCGCCCGCCGGCGACGCGCAGGTCGAGGTCGTGGTCGTGGCCAGCGACGAGGGCGGCGAACTGCCGACGCGTCCCGCGCCCTCGCCCGCGCAGGGCGGCACCGGCGACGAAGCCGGCGAACGCAACGACGCCGGTACCGTGGTCGGCGCGATGCAGAGCTCCAACGCCGTGCACGCCGAACAGGCATTGGCTTCGGGCGGCGTGCGCGCGATGCCGGCGGTGCGCGCGATGGCGCGCAAGCTCAAGATCGACCTGTCGCGCGTGCGCGCCACCGGCGCCGACGGCACGGTGACCATGGCCGACGTCAAGCAGGCCGCGGCCGACGGTTCGGCCAATCCCGCTTCACCTCCTGTCCGGGGAAAAACCGCCGCGCTCCCCGCGCCACACCAAAGTGCGCCGGCGCGGCAGGCCCCCGCGCCCGCACGAAGCGCCGACGACCGCACCGCGCTGTCCGCCGCCGGTAGGCCCATGCGCACGCAGCCGCCCGGCGTCAGCGCCAGCGGTCAGCCGGAGCCGGTCAAGGGCGTGCGCCGCAACATGGCCCGGGTGATGGCCGACGCTCACGCCAAGGTGGTGCCGACCACGCTCAGCGACGATGCCGACGTGCACGCCTGGCAGCCGGGCAACGACGTCACCGTGCGCCTGATCCGCGCCATCGTCAGCGCCTGCCGCGCGGTGCCGGCGATGAACGCCTGGTTCGACGGCGACAGGCTCACCCGCACGCTGCACGCGCAGGTCGATGTCGGCATCGCCGTGGACACCGACGACGGGCTGTTCGTGCCGGCGCTGCGCAACGCGGACCTCCTCGACGCGCGCGGCGTGCGCGAGGGCGTCGACCGCCTACGCGCGCAGGTGCAGGACCGCAGCATTCCGGCCTCCGAACTCGGCGGCTACACCATCTCGCTGTCCAACTTCGGCATGTTCGCCGGGCGCTACGCCACGCCGGTCGTGGTGCCGCCGTGCGTGGCGATCGTCGCGGCGGGCCGCGCGCGCCACCAGGTGACGCCGGTGATGGGCGGGTTCGAATCGCACAAGGTGATTCCGCTGTCGGTGACCTTCGACCACCGGGCCTGCACCGGCGGCGAGGCGGCGCGCTTCCTCAAGGCGCTGATCGACGATCTGGCATTGGCGCAGTAGCGGCAGCAGGCATGGCCCATCGCAGCAGGCTGGCCGGCTTCATCATCGATTGCGGGGACGGCGGCCTGGCCGAGTCCGCGGATTTCTGGAGCCAGGCGCTGGGCCTGGAGGTCGAGGACTACGACCAAGGCGGCGAAGGCATCTACGCGCCGCTCCGCGAAGGCCCGAACGGGCTGCACATCGAGGTGCAGAAGGTCTCGCATCCCTCGCGGGTGCACCTGGACATCGAAACCGACGACATCGAGGCCGAAGTCGCGCGGCTGGAGAAGCTCGGCGCCAGGCGTCTCGAGTTCGTGCGCGAGCGCTGGTGGGTGATGGAGGCGCCGACCGGGCACCGCTTCTGCGTGGTGCCGATGCGCGAGGAAGCAGGCCGCCCCGCTCCGAACCAGTGGAAGTAGCCGCGCGCTAGCGGCGCTCGCGGTCCAGCCACACGCCCAGGCCCTGCGCGTTCAGTTCAATATCCATCGCCAGCACCCGCAGGACGCCGGCATCGTCGAGCGGACATCCGTGGTCGCGGACGCGCCGCAGGCACAGCGCGGCGAGCGCTTCGGCCAGGCGGCGGTGGCGCTCGTCCGGCGCCACGTTGGCGGCATCGCACTCGCGGGCGATCGCGACCATCTCGTCCACCTGGTCCACCAGCTCGCGCGCCAGGCGCTCCACGTCGGTCACGCGGCCGTAGTGGGTCAGGTGCATCTCCTGCGGATCGCGCTCGAGCAGCCGCGCGATCGAGGCCTTCAGCGCCTCCGGCTCGAACTGCACCGGCGTGGTGGTCGGCAGGATGAAGGCGCCGCGCGCGCTGTCCAATTCGCGGTAGGACAGGCCGAAGGTGTCGCCGGTGAACCAGCCGCGGCTGCGCGCGTCCCAGACGCAGAAATGGTGCCGGGCGTGGCCGGGGGTATCGATGCACAGCAATGGGCGGCCGTTGAGATCGACGCGGTGCCCGTCCTCGGCGATCACCACGCGTTCCTCCGGCACCGCGAGGATGCGCCCATAGCTGCGCTGCATCTCCTCTTCCCCGTATACCGCGGTGGCGCCGGCGATCAGCCTGGACGGGTCGATCATGTGCGGCGCGCCGCGCGGATGCACCACCAGCGTGGCATTGGGCAGCTGCGCCATCAGCGCGCCTGCGCCGCCGGCATGGTCCAGATGCACGTGGGTGAGCAGCAGCCAGTCGACGTCGGCGGGCGCCAATCCGTTGGCTGCGAGCGCCGCCAGCATGCGCGGCACCGAATGATTGGTGCCGCAGTCGACGAACGCGCTGCGGCCTTCCTCGACGATCAGGTAGGCGGCGTCGAAGTGATCGCGCTGGAACGCGGTGTCGATGGTGTGGATGCCATGGTCGGCCATGCCGATACGCCGCTCAACGTGCACGCGAAAGGAACCACGCGCGCAGCGGCACCGCCAGCACCAGCACGACCAGGAATGCGCCGTACGCCACCAGCGTGGCCAGCACCTGCTTCCATATGGCGCCGCTGGCGAGGTCGGCGCCGCCGAGCCGGTAGCCCCACTGCATGCCGACGAAGCTGAGGACAAAGGCCACGGCCAGCGCGGCCGCATCGAAAACGGCGCGACGCCGGTCGCGGGGGTGTCGCGGAAACAGCCAGTACAGCGATCCCAGCAGCAGAAACCACGGCATGAACAGGACCAGCGCGAGATAAGGCATCAGGCCTCCGCCTCGCGCAGCCGCCGCAGCGCCGCGCGCACTTCGTCGGCCGATACCTGCAGCGCCAGCCCCGAGGATTCGACGGCAGCGGAATCGGTCCTCAGCGCGGCGATCAGCTGGCCCGCCTGCCTGGGCGAATCGAATCCCTGGCTCTGCGCAAGCAGTCGGCCCTGCGCATCGATCAGCTTGAAGTAGAACCTGCCGTCTTTCTCCCGGTACTGCTTGAACTGCGGCGAATTGGCCTGCGCCTGCGCGCCGGGGCCTTTGCCCGCCGCCTGCGTCCATGCGAGATCGCGCAGGCCGACGGCGTGACGGAGCTGGGCCAGGAACGGCGTGGCGATCGTCCGGCGCAGGCGCTCGGCGCCGTCCTTCAGGATCGTCTCGATCTTTCCGGGATCGGCCACCAGCGCCTGGTAACGCTCGCGCATCGGCGCGATCTCCGCGTCGATGCGTTCGAACAACCGCTGCTTGGCCTCGCCCCAGCCGATGCCCTCGGCGAACGCCTGCCGCATCCGCGCGGTCTCCTCGTCGCTGGCGAAGGCGCGGTACAGCTGGAACACGTTGGAGCCCTCGGCCTGCTTCGGCTCGCCCGGCGCGCGCGAGTCGGTCACCATGCCGTTGATCAGCCGGCGCAGCTCGTCGCGCGGCGCGAACAGCGGGATGGTGTTGTCGTAGCTCTTGCTCATCTTGCGGCCGTCCAGGCCCGGCAGCGTGGCCACGTTTTCGTCGACCACCGCCTGCGGCAGCACGAAGTGTTCGCCGCCGAACAGATGGTTGAAGCGCTGGGCGAAGTCGCGCGCCATCTCGATGTGCTGCACCTGGTCGCGCCCCACCGGCACCTTATGCGCATTGAACAGCAGGATGTCGGCGGCCATCAGCACCGGGTACATGAAGAGGCCGGCGGTGATGCCGGCATCGTCGTCCTGGGCGTCGGCGCGGTTGCGGTCGACCGCGGCCTTGTAGGCATGGGCGCGGTTGAGCACGCCCTTGCCGGCCACGCAGGTCAGGAACCAGTTGAGTTCGCTGGTCTCGGGGATGTCCGACTGCCGGTAGAACCACACCTGGTCCGGGTCCAGGCCCGCGGCCAGCCAGGTGGCCGCGATCTCCAGCGTGGAGCGCTGCACGCGCGCGGCGTCCTGCACCTTCACCAGGCTGTGCAGGTCGGCCAGGAAGAAAAAGCTTTCGGCTCCCGGCGCGCGGCTGGACGCGATGGCCGGCCGCACGGCGCCGACGTAGTTGCCCAGGTGCGGCGTGCCCGAGGTGGTGATGCCGGTGAGAACGCGGGTGGTCATGGAGCGGAGGGATGCGGAGCGGGTCGACGCAAGTCTACCCGCTGCGTCAACCCCGTTCGCCCGCGCCACGCGTTTGCAGCTACCACACTCACCGGAGATACCACCATGTTGCAGAGAATGATGCTGGCCTTGGTCAGCGTGGCGATGGCGGCCTCGTGCGCGCCGCTGAACGCGGGTCCGCGGGTGCTGATGGACGTAGTGGACCGCGAGAGCGGGCAGACGCTGCCGCAGTATTCGCGGCGCGGCGACACCTGGGTGCCCGGCATGCCCGGGCACCGCTACAGCGTGCGCCTGACCAACACCACCGGCGAGCGCGTGCTGGTGGTGCTGTCGGTGGACGGCGTCAACGCGGTCAGCGGGGAAACCGCCGATCCATCGCAGGCCGGATACGTGCTGGCGCCGTGGGAAAGCGCGGAGATCGCCGGCTGGCGCAAGTCGCTGGACGACGTCGCCCAGTTCGTCTTCACCGACCTCGGCGACAGCTATGCGGCGCGCACCGGCCGGCCGCACGACGTCGGCGTGATCGGCATCGCCGTGTTCGCCGAAGCGCGCCCGCGCTACCGCTATATCGCTCCTGCGCCGGACGCGTCCGCCAACGCCAAGGAAAGCAGATCGGCGGAAAGCCAGTCCGCGCCCCAGGCCGACCAAGCCGCATCCCAATTCGAGTCGGCCAGCGACAGTGCGCGCCAAAGCCTGGGTACCGGGCATGGCGCACAGGAATGGGCGCCGGTGGAGCAGACCCGCTTCGAACGCGCCAGCCGCCGTCCGGTGGAGATCGCTCAACTGCGTTATGACGAGCGCCGGCGCCTGGTGCGGCTGGGGATGATTCCACCGCCACACCGCGATCTGGCGAGACCGTACGGCCGCGCGCCGCGCGCATTCCCCGGCGGCTTTGTGCCGGATCCATGCTAAAGCCGGTCACGGTTGCCTAAATTAGCCTTCATCAAGAGCGGGAAGGCCTGGCTCAAATCCACTCCGGCGATTGACATGCCGAACTCACCTTTAGCGAGTACGAGAAGGAATTCAAGAGCTACTGCTGGATGTGTAGCTGCGAAGCGCACCATAGAAAATTCGCGCGTCGCCAAAGAACACGGGCCGTTGCCGGCCCGTCGAGTTCAGCTAGTTGAGGAACAATTGGCGCTAGCTGCGCAGGCCGCGCTCGAAGTCGTTGACCTCGGTCTGGGCGCGGTCGCGGGCCCAGCCATAGCGCTCCTGCAGCTTGCCCACCAGGTACTCCGAATTGCCTTCCGCAACCTGGAAGTCGTCGCCGGTGAGGTCGCCCCACTTCGCCTGGATCTTGCCCTTGAGCTGCTTCCAGTTGCCGGCAATGGTGTCGCTATTCATAACGGTTGCCTTCGTCGTTCGCGCGGTCAAGGTGCCGCGTGAACACGATGGCAAAGGGAGCGTTCCAACCGGGTCAAGGCGACTTCCACGCGCCGTTGGCAATTTAGGCGCATCACATTCGACAAAAAAACAAGGGCCGGCAATGCCGGCCCTTCTCAGCTACCGCCTAACCTTCGAATCAGCAGCGGCCGTCTCTGCAATCCTTGGCCTTGTCTTCGACCTTCTCGCCTGCCCTCTGCACGTCCTTGCCTGCGCCTGCCATCGTGTTGCAGCCCGACAGCATGCCGAGCGAGAACATGGAAAGCACCATCAATGCCAGTACACGCTTCATATAGAATCCTCGTTGAGTGGTCATTGGACCTCGTCCGAAATGGGAGAGAACCTGCGCTCAACTTGGACCGCCAGTCATTTATCCAGCGTGAAACCCGCCCGAGATATTCAGTTCGGACTCAGTCGCGCATCAGCGTCGACTTGCCGAACAAGCTTTCCACCAGGTCCACCACCAACTCGGCGGTGAGATTGCGGCTGTCGATGATGGGGTTCAGTTCGACGATGTCCAGCGACCGCATGCGGCCGGTGTCGGCGATCATCTCCATCACCAGCTGCGCCTCGCGGTAATTGGGTCCACCCAGGACCGTGGTGCCCACCCCGGGGGCGATGCTGGGATCGAGAAAATCGACGTCGAAACTCACATGCAGGTGGGTATTGCCGTCCACGCCCTGCAGCGCGGCCTCCATGGTGCGCTTCATGCCGTTTTCGTCGATATAGCGCATGTCGTAGACATCGATGCCGTGCTCCTTGATCAGGCGCTTCTCGTCCGGGTCCACCGAGCGGATGCCGATCTGGCGGATGTCGCCAGCGGCCATCGCCGGCGCATCGCCGCCCAGATGAGTAAGGGTCCGTGGACCGATGCCGCACAGGCAGGCGACCGGCATGCCGTGGAGGT
>DATHAV010000247.1:0-1865 GCA_035296505.1 Pseudoxanthomonas sp. | reverse complement strand
GTTGGTGGAGCGGTTCTTTGCCTGGATGCAATGGAAGCGCCGGCTGCTCACGCGCTGGGAGTTCTATGCCGAGAACTTTCTGGGCTTCGTGCAGCTCGCCGCCATGACCGTCCTGCTCAGGCGAATTTGAGATAGGTTCTACTGCGTAGCCGACACGCCACGCCCTCATCCGCCCTGCGGGCACCTTCTCCCGGAGGGAGAAGGAACAGCGCCTTCAATACTTCGGCAGCCGCGGATCCACTTCGTCCGACCAGGCGTTGATGCCGCCGGTGACGTTGTAGACGCGGGTGAAGCCGCGCGCCCGGAACTCCTCGGCCGCCTGCTGGCTGCGCGCGCCGCTGCGGCACAGGAAGACGATGGCGGTGTCCTTGGGCAATGCCTCGAGCTCGCTGCGCTGGTTGCCGTCGAAGCTCCGGAACGGCACGCCCACCGCGCAGATGGCACGCTCGTCCGCGGGACGCACGTCGACCAGCAGCAGCTCGCCGGCGCGCACCTTGGCGTCGGCCTCCTTGGGCGAAAGCGCGGCCACCGGCTTGGGCGCATTGGGGTTGTCGATGGCCAGGCCCTTGCCGCGGATGTCGTCGACCCAGTCGATGGTGATGCCTTCGGCGCGGCGCGCGCTGGCCGGGTCGAACTGCACGCGCAGGCCGTTGGATTCGGCGGCGATGGCGTTGGGGTCGTGCTGGGCCAGCTGGAAGTTGGGCTGGAACCGGGCGTCGATCGACAGCGACAGCGCCGCGCCCGGGCCGGCGTCGTCCAGCGCCTTGCGCAGCATCTCGACCGCGGCCGGGGTGACGGTGATCGACGGCGGGGTGCGGTCCGGCGCGGGCACGCCGAGCGCGGCCGCCAGCTCGCCGGAGTTGCTCATCTGCTCGATGATGTCGCTGCCGCCGACCAGTTCGCCGTCGATGTACAGCTGCGGGATCGTCGGCCAGTCGCCGTAGACCTTGATGCCTTCGCGGAGGTCCTGGTCGGCCAGCACGTTGACGTGGGCGTAGTCGACGCCGAGCGCGCCCAGCGCGCCGACCGCCTTGGCCGAGAACCCGCACTGCGGCATGTTCGGCTGGCCCTTCATGAACAGCACCACGCGGTTGGAGTGCAGCAGGGATTCGATGCGCGAACGCACGGCGGGATCGAGGGACATGGGCGGAATACCGGCGGTTCGGGGAAGCCAGCGATTTTACGCCGATGGCATCATTGCGGCATGACCACCACGGCAACACCGCACCGCCCGCCGCGCCGTCCGCACGCCTGGCTGTGGCTGTTCGCCGGCTCGCAGCTGGCGGTCGCGGCGCTGTGGTGGACGCTGGGCTGGCGCTTCGGCGCGCCTGCGCTGGCGGCCAGCCACCTGGCGCTGGTGTGGGGCACGCTGGCGCCGCATTCGGCGCTGTTTTCGCCGGTGCTCACGCGCCTGCCCACGACCGCGCCGGAGCTGTGGCTGACCATCGACGACGGCCCGTCCGGCGAAACCCTGGCGCTGCTGGACCTGCTCGACCGCTACGGCGCCAAGGCGACCTTCTTCCTGGTCGCCGAGCGCGCCGCCGCGCGGCCGGCGCTGGCGCGCGAGATCGTGCGCCGCGGCCATGAGGTCGGCAACCACAGCGCCTCGCATCCGCAGGCCTGGTTCTGGGCGCTGGGGCCGAGGCGCATGGCCGACGAGATCGGCCAGTGGCAGGCGCTGCTGCGCGAGATCACCGGCCAGGCGCCGCGCTGGTTCCGCGCCGTAGTCGGGATGGCGAATCCGTTCGTGGCCGCGCCGCTCAAGCGCCATGGGCTCGCGCGCGTGGGCTGGAGCGCGCGCGGTTTCGACGGCGTGCGCGGCGAGACCGACACCGTGGTCGCGCGTATCGCCGGGCAGCTGCGCC
>DATHAV010000246.1:0-2994 GCA_035296505.1 Pseudoxanthomonas sp. | reverse complement strand
CTGGTTCATGGCGGCGCCTGGGGGGGAGAAAAAGGCCATTATTCCAGAGGGCTCGATGGACCGCCGGGCGCGGCTTCGGGGAAATGCGCAAACGGGCAGCGTCCTTCCTTGGCCTCGAGCAACTGTGGAACGCTGGAAATGGGTGACGGGAAAAGGACCGGCGCAGCGCCATTGCGCCGGTAAACCTTCGAAGTTTCGATAGGTCGGTGCCGACGCAACCGCCGCGGGGCGGATGTGGGCGGGTCCGAACAACGCGCGGAGCTATAGCTGCGTGAGTCGCTACAGCGCTTCCACCAGCAAGGTCATGCCATCGGCGCCGGCGATCCGTACCTGGGTGCCGGCGGGAAGGTCCGGACCGCCGACCACCCAATAGGCGTCGTCCAACTGCACCCGCCCGCGGCCGGAGACGATCGGCTGGTCGAGGCGGGCGACACGGCCGATCAGCTGCTCGGCGCGGCGGTTGAGCAGCGGGCGATCGCTCTGCTCGGACTGCTGGTAGAACCACCTGCGGTACACCAGCACCGAAACCACGCTGAAGAGCACGAAGAACAGGATCTGCGCCAGCAGCGGCAGGCCCGGGATGACGAGCACCACCAGGAAGACGGCGGCGGCGGCGAACCCCATCCACAGCATGAAAGCCCCTGGCAGCAGCGCCTCGGCGCCCATCAGCAGCAGCGCGACCGCCGCCCATGCCCCGGCCTCCCAGCGCATGGCTCAGAGATCCCGGAATGGCGGCGGATTGACCCGCGCCTGGGTGGCCACCTGCTGCTTGCCCAGCGCTTCCTTGCCCAGTTCGGCGATGCCGGCGATGGAGCCGATGATGCCGCTGGTCTCCATCGGCATCATCACGAACTTGGCATTGGGCGCGGCCGCGAGTTCGCGGAACGCTTCGACGTACTTCTGGGCGATGAAGTAGTTGATCGCCTGCACGTCGCCGGCGGCGATGGCGTTGGACACCATTGCGGTGGCCTTGGCTTCGGCCTCGGCCAGTCGCTCGCGCGCCTCGGCTTCGCGGTAGGCGGCCTCGCGCTCGCCTTCGGCCTCCAGGATCGCCGCCTGCTTCTCGCCTTCGGCACGCAGGATGGCCGACTGCCGGTGGCCTTCGGCTTCCAGGATCACCGCGCGGCGTTCGCGCTCGGCCTTCATCTGCCGCGCCATCGAATCGATCAGGTCGCGCGGCGGCTGGATATCGCGGATCTCGATGCGCGTCACCTTGATGCCCCAGGGGTTGGTCGCGGCATCGACCACGTTGAGCAGCTGCGCGTTGATGGTCTCGCGATTGCTCAACGATTCGTCCAGGTCCATCGAGCCGATGACGGTGCGGATGTTGGTCTGCACCAGGGCAATGGTGGCGATCTCCAGATTGGAGACTTCGTAGGCGGCCTTGGCCGCGTCCAGCACCTGGAAGAACACCACGCCATCGACCTTGACCACCGCGTTGTCCTTGGTGATCACGTCCTGCGAGGGCACGTCCAGCACCTGCTCCATGACGTTGACCTTGCGGCCGATCGTCTGCATGACCGGGATCAGCAGGTGCAGGCCCGGGGACAGGGTGTGGGTGTACTTGCCGAAGCGCTCCACGGTCCATTCGAAACCCTGCGGGACGATCCGCACCATCCTGAAGAACAACACCACGAACACCAGGGCCAGCACGCCCGCGATCAAGGTTCCGCCGCTCATCGCACCACTCCAAGACTGTCGATGGCCGAAGTATAGGCGGCTTCGCGGCGCTGGCGCCGGCTGCGACGGTTCGCGCCGGTGCCGCATCTAGACTGTCATATGCGCCCGACCTCCAGCTTCGCCATCGATGTGCCCGCCTCGCTGCTCGCCCGGGCGCGCAACGGGCAGGCCGAAGCGCTGGAGCAGCTCTACCGGTGGTTCGAGCGTCCGGTCTTCACCCTGGCCTTGCGCATCTGCGGCGACCGCGAGGAGGCCCGCGAAGTGCTGCAGGACACGATGCTGAAGCTGATCCGCCAGGTGGGCGACTTCCGCGGCGACGGCGGCAGCCCGTTCTGGGGCTGGCTGCGGCAGATCGCGGTGAACGAGGCGTTGATGCGACTGCGCCGCGCCCGCAATGGCACGCTGGAACTGGGCGACGACAGCGACGGGCATGCGCTGGGCGAGGACCTGAGTCCGCTGCCGCCCGCGGCGGCCGATGCCGCCGTGCTGCAGCGGGCCCTGGCCGCCCTGCCGCACGCCACCCGCAGCGTGCTCTGGCTGTACCACGCCGAAGGCTATACCCACGAAGAAATCGCGGCGCTGATGCAGCGCACGCCCAGCTTTTCCAAATCGCAGCTGGCGCGCGGCCTGCGCAGGCTGCGCACGATGCTCCAGGTGGAGGAACCCGAACATGCGTAATCCCTCTCAGCCACCGCGGGAACCGCAGAACTGGTCGCAGGCTTTTGCGGCGCTGCCGCTGGAGGCGCCCGATGCCCCCGTATGGCCCGCGATCTTGCCCATGCGCAGCAGCGGCGCGCCTGGCAGGAGCCGGCGACGCGTGTCGTGGGCCGCGGTCGCGGCGCTGGTGGTCGCCGTCGCGGTGCCGGCCGCGTGGCTGCAGGACCGGCGTTCGGACGGATCGCAGGAAAGTGTTGCGCAGACTAGGGCAGGCGAACGCGCCAATCCCGGTTCGGGCGTCGCCACGGCAACAGCGGCCTCGCCAATGGCCACCGTCCAAGCGACCGGGCCTACGGCCTCGCTAGACGCGCCCGATCCGGCGTCCATCGCGGAGCTTGGGCGCCAGGTGCCTGCCGCCCGCACCGCGGTGCCTGCAAGCGCGCCTCCAGGCGGGCAGACAATGGCGGCGATGCCGGCGCTGTACGCGCAGTCCGCACGGCTGGAAGCGATGCTGAGGCAGGTCCGCGATGAGCACGTGGCCAGTGGCCCGGCGGCCGCGCTGTCGCTCCAGTACGAAGCCGACCTCGCATCGATCGACGCCGAATTGGCCGACGCGTCGCTGCACGACGCGCAGCGCGCGGCGCTGTGGAGCGACCG
>DATHAV010000245.1:0-5035 GCA_035296505.1 Pseudoxanthomonas sp. | reverse complement strand
CTTGGTGGCCACGACGTTGGCCGGGGCCGGATTGAGCAGCGTGGTGCAGGCCGCGCCCTCGCGCGCCAGGCGCAGGGCCGCCAGGACGCTGTCGAGCGGAGATTCCAGCTGCGCCAGCAGGACCGACGCGCCGACGATCGCCGCGCGCTGTTGTTCGACGAATTCCGGCGACAGCTCCGCATTGGCGCCGGCGCCGATCACGATGCAGTTGCGTCCGCGGCCGTCGACGTAGATGCCGGCGGTGCCGGTCGGCGCGGCGCTTGCCTGGGCGCGCAGGTCGATGCCGGTGGCCACGGCCAGCGAGCGCGCCAGCGCACCGCCGGCATCGTCGCCCAGCGCGCAGAGGAAGTGGGTCGTGGCCCCGGCGCGGGCGCTCGCCACCGCCTGATTGAGGCCCTTGCCGCCGGGGCCGGTGAGGTAGCGCCCGAGGAGGGTGGCGCCGGGCACGGGCAGGACGTCGCACTGCCACACGTGGTCGACGTTGAAGCTGCCTACGACCGTGACGCGGCTCATAGCGGGCCCTGCAGCGGCGGCGCCGGGCCTAGCCAGGTCAGTACGCCAGCGATGGTCGCGGTCATCAGGGTGGCGATGCTGCCGCCCAGCACCGCCCGCAGTCCCAGGCGCGCCAGATCGCCGCGCCGCTCGGGGGCAAGACCGCCGATGCCGCCGATCTGGATCGCGATCGAGCTGAAGTTGGCGAAGCCGCACAGCGCGTAGGTGGCGATCAGGCGTCCCTGGTCGGTGAGGGTCACGCCGTCGACGCCGCCGCGCAGGATCTCGCCCAGCTGCACATAAGCCACGAATTCGTTGAGCACCACCTTGGTCCCGATCAGGCCGCCTACGGTATTGGCGTCCTGCCATGGCACGCCGATCACCCAGGCGATCGGCGACAGCAGGTAGCCCAGCATCGCCGACAGGTCGGTGGGGCGGCCCAGCACCGACTGCAGGCCGGTGATCTCGCCCAGCCACACCAGCGGCGCGTTGAGCAGCGCGATCAGCGCGATGAAGGCCAGCAGCATGGCACCGACGTTGAGCGCCAGCTTCAGGCCGTCGGCGGCGCCGGACGCGGCCGCATCGATGACGTTGGCGGTGTTCTTCTCCACCTCCACTCGCACCTTGCCCAAGGTCAGCGGCTCGCCGGTCTCGGGCATCAGGATCTTGGCGATCACCAGCGTCGCCGGGGCGGCCATGATGCTGGCGGTGATCAGGTGCTTGGCGTAGAACGCCTGCTGCGCCGGATCGCTGCCGCCCAGCAGCAGGACATACGCGCCGAGCACGCCGCCGGCGATGGTGGCCATGCCGCCGACCATCAGGGTCAGCAGCTCGGACGGGGTCATGCCGGCGATGTACGGACGCACCACCAGCGGTGCCTCGGTCTGGCCGATAAACGCGTTGGCGCACACCGACAATGTCTCCGCACCCGACACCCGCATCAGCTTGGTGATCACCCAGGCCATGCCCTGCACGATCTTCTGCATCACCCCCAGGTGATAGAGCACGCTCATGAAGCTGGCGAAGAAGATGATCGTCGGCAGCACCTGGAATGCGAACACGAAGCCGAACTTCGCCGGATCGGCGAAGTCGCCGAAGATGAAGCGCGCCCCTTCGGTGGTGAAGCCGAGCAGGCGCACGAAGCCGCTGGACAGTCCGTCGAACACGCTGGCGCCCCACGGCGTGAGCAGCACCAGGCTGGCGACCACGATCTGCAGCACCAGGCCGATCAGCACCAGCCTCCAGTCCACACGCCGCTTGTCGCTGGAAAACAGCCATGCGATGGCGACCAGCACCGCCAGTCCGAACAAGCCGAAGCCGATGCGGCCCAAAGCTTCCAACATGAACTTCCCCAAGGCCGTCTTTCCCAAGCGCGCAGCCTAGTGGAGGGCGCTCCACCCGGCAAGGCGATCCAGTCGTTCAGCCTATGCCTCTCCATGCGACCCAAAGCGCCAGCGCGAAAAACACGCTCGCCGCGATGAGGCGCGCCAACGGCAGCGGCACGCGGTCGGCGTAGCGGTTGCCCAGCCACAGCACCGGCAGGTTGGCCAGCAGCATGCCCAGCGTGGTGCCGGCGATCACTTCCCAGAGCGGGTCGTACTTGGCCGCCAGCAGGGCGGTGGCGACCTGGGTCTTGTCGCCGATCTCGGCCAGGAAGAACGCGACCGTCGTTGCGGCGAACGCACCGTAGCCCGGCAGCGTCGCGTCCTTCTCGTTCAGCCTGTCGGGCTTCAACGCCCACAGCGCGACCGCGAGGAAGCTCGCAGTGACCAGCCAGCGCAGCACCTCGGGCGAAATCATTTGCGCCAGCTCGGCGCCGAGCCAGGCGGTGGCCGCGTGGTTGACCAGCGTCGCCAGCAGTATTCCGCCGCCTATCGCCCATGGAGCGCGGTAGCGCGCCACCAGCAGCAGGGCCAGCAGCTGGGTCTTGTCGCCGATCTCGGCCAGCGCCACGGTGCCGGTGGAGACCAGCAGGGCGTGCAGGAAAAGCATTCGGTGCTCCGGGGCCGGGCGCTCAATGACACGCGAGACAGCCGCCGCGATGCCCGGCCGGGAATGCGCAACGTCTGCCTGCGGTCTTGCCCGACTCTCGTCCCGCGCGCCATGGCGGTGGTGCCAAGCGTGTTGACGCGCGGTTCCCGCACTGGCGGGTGGGCTACTCCCCGAAGGAGGCGGACAGTGTACAGGCTCGCCACGCAGCCTGAGTAAACTCGGCCTCCCGCCGCTTCCCAGGACACGCCCATGCAGTACCGCCGCCTAGGTTCGACCGGCCTGCAGCTTTCCGCACTCTCGTTCGGCGCGTGGGTCACCTTCGGCAGCCAGATCGGACGCGGCGAGGCGCGCGATCTCATCGCCACGGCCTACGACAACGGCATCAACTTCTTCGACAACGCCGAGGTCTACGCCAGGGGCGAGGCCGAGCGCGTGATGGGCGACGTCATCGCCGATCTGCGCCTGCCGCGCGACGGCTACTGCGTGTCCAGCAAAGTGTTCTTCGGCGCGGTCGACGATCCGCGTCCGACCCAGCGCGGCCTGTCGCGCAAGCACGTGTCCGAAGCCTGCGACGCGGCGCTGCGGCGGCTGCGCGTGGAGCATCTGGACCTGTACTTCTGCCACCGGCCCGATCCGGACACGCCGATCGAGGAAACGGTGTGGGCGATGGACGCGTTGATCCGCCAGGGCAAGGTGCTGTACTGGGGCACCTCGGAGTGGTCGGCGCAGCAGATCACCGAAGCCGCGCGCATAGCGTCCGCCCATCATCTTTACGGTCCGAGCATGGAGCAGCCGCAGTACAACCTGCTGCACCGCACGCGCGTGGAATTGGAATACGCGCCGCTGTATCCGGAACTCGGCCTCGGCACCACGGTGTGGTCGCCGCTGGCGTCGGGGCTGCTGACCGGCAAGTACAACGAAGGCATCGCGCCGGACTCCCGGCTCGGCCATCGCCACAACGGATGGCTGCAGCCGATGGTGCTGGGCGCCGACAGCGAGCGCCGCCTGGACAAGGTGCGGCGCTTCACCGCGATCGCCGCCGAGCTGGGCGAGAAGCCCTCGCAGCTGGCGCTGGCGTGGTGCCTGCGCAATCCGCACGTGTCCACCGTGATCCTGGGCGCCAGCAACACCGCACAGCTGCTCGAAAATCTTGGAGCGCTCGAGCTGGCGCAGCGCGGCGACGAAGCCATGTGGTCGCGGCTGGAGTCGGCGACTGCCTGATTCCGGCGCATTTGTCGGATGCAAGTCGCTCCTTGCGCGAATCGGACTCGCCGCGGCAGGCCCGGCGCTCGGCGCGGTAGAGAATCCAGGCCATCCGTTGCCGTTCCCCCGGTAGCTCCCGCCCATGGCTATCGAATGTTCACTGCCCCTCGCTCCGCCGCGGCCATCCGCCGCTCCAACGAGTTCGCCGACGGACGATTTAATTCAAGCGGCCGGCGACGGAGGTGTCGGCGGCGCCGGCGGTGGAACCGGCTTGGCGGCGGCGGGCGGCTGGGGCGGTGCCGGTGGCGCGGGCGGGGCCGCCGGCGCCGGTATGCGGAAAGGCACCGCCCTCGGTACCTTCAGGGTGGCCGCCGCGGTTTTCCTGTCGCGCAGGTATCCGACCCTGATCTCGCTGCCGGCCGGCTTGCCGCGCAGCGCGCTCATCGCCTCGCGCGGCGTGGCCACCGCCTTGCCGTCCAGCGTGCGAATGACGTCGCCCGGCTGAAGCCCGGCCAGGTCTTCGCCAGCGCTCAGCACCAGCACGCCCGAGTCGGTGCCGAAGTAGCGCCCCAGCTGCGCATCCACCTTGGCGAGATTGAGCCCATTCCAGCGGAACGCCTCGACCATCATCGGCAGCCGGCAGTCCTCGCCATCGCCGCAGTCGCCGTCGATGGCGATGCGTCGGATCTCGGAGCGCACGCCGGGCGCTATTCCCATGCGGGCGATCTCCAGGCCCTTCATCGCTTCGCGCAGCGCGGGCTCCGCCGCGGCCGGCGCGCCGTCACGGGTACGGCTGCTCCACAGCATCATCCGGCGGTCCACCTTCGGCGTCGCCGATACGTTGGCCTCGCGGCCGTCGCGCTCGTAGCCGATCTCGACCGGCTTGCCGCGTTCGAGATTGGCCAGCAGCCCGGTCGCCTGGGTCACGCGCTGCTGCGCGTCCGCGCCGCTCAGGCGCTTGCCGTCGATGCTGCGCAGCCGGTCGCCGGCCTTCAGACCGGCCTGTTCGGCACCGCTTTCGGGCGTGACGCCGGCGATGCGCACGCCTGCCTGCGCATCGGGCGCCAGCACTACCCCCAGCACCGGGCGCCGCGCCGCGCGCGACTGCAGTTCGATCAGCGGGGTCGCCTCGGTGCCCTGCAGCTCGGCCAGGCGCCGCGCCGCGCGCGCTAGCTCCGCGCGCGCCGACTCCAGCGCTCGGGTATCGGCGTCCTTGGCCGTGGCGGTCTGCGCACCGGCGGCAGCGGGGACGGCTGCAAGCGCGGTGGCCAGCAGGATCGAAGTGATGCGGATGACTGGTTTCATGGGAGCCTCGGTGCTGCGGAAAGTGGAGTGATGGTCAATACAC
>DATHAV010000244.1:0-1909 GCA_035296505.1 Pseudoxanthomonas sp. | reverse complement strand
TGGTGTACGCGGTGCAGATGCCGTCGCTGCTGCGCAGCGTGCTGCTGCAGGGGTGGGCGGTGTGGCTCCCGCTGCTGCTCGCGCTGCTGGCGTGGCTGTGGCGGCGCATGCAGCGCTTCGGCCCGCTGCGCCCGGCCCCCGCGGGCGAACGCCGATCGCTGCTGGAGCATGTGCGCGCCAGCGGCGAACACCTGTTCCGCTACCGCAAGCGCGCGCTGCTGTACGCCGCGGTCCGCGACGCGTTCCTGGCGCGCCTGCGCCGCCGCGATCCCCTGGCCGCCGCGCTCGTGGGCGAGCCGCAGGTCGCCGCCATCGCCGAGCGCGTGGGTCTGCCGCCCGCGACCGTCCGCACCGCGCTGCAGCCGCCGTCCTCGCAGGACAAGGCGGCGTTCCGCGACCGAATCTCCACCTTGATCCAGCTGAGAAACCGCCTATGAACGATTCCATTCCCGCCACCGCCAACGCCACGATTGGCGGCGAGGCGCTGGCGCAGCGCACCGCGGCCGTGCGCGACGAAGTGTCCAAGGCCTTCATCGGCCAGTCCGAGGTGCTGGACCAGATCCTGATCGCGCTGCTGGCCGGGGGCCACGTGCTGATCGAAGGCGTGCCCGGGCTCGGCAAGACCCTGCTGGTGCGCGCGCTGGCGCAGGCGCTGGCCCTGGACTACGCGCGGGTGCAGTTCACCCCCGATCTGATGCCGAGCGACGTCAGCGGCCACGCGGTCTACGACCCCAAGACCGAGAGCTTCAAGATCCGCCGCGGCCCGGTGTTCACCAACCTGCTGCTGGCCGACGAGATCAACCGTGCGCCGGCCAAGACCCAGTCGGCGCTGCTCGAGGTGATGCAGGAGGGCCAGGTGACGATCGAAGGCAAGCCGTTCGAGCTGTCGCCGCCGTTCCTGGCGCTGGCCACGCAGAACCCGGTGGAGCAGGAAGGCACCTACCCGCTGCCCGAGGCCCAGCTGGACCGCTTCCTGCTCAAGGTGCTGATCGACTACCCGGCGCTCGAGGACGAGAAGCGCATGGTCGACGCGATCACCACCGGCCGCAGCGCCGGCGATTTCGACCTGTCGCAGGTGCGGCGCGTGCTGGGTGCCGACGACATCGTGGCGATGCAGCGCGGCACCGCCGCCGTGACCGTGGATGCGCAGGTGATCGACTATGCGGTGCGGCTCGTGGCCGCCACCCGCAAGTGGCCCGGCATCGCGCTGGGCGCGGGCCCGCGCGGCAGCCTCTCGCTGGTGCGCGCCGCGCGCGCGCAGGCGGTGCTGCAAGGGCGCGATTTCGTCACCCCCGACGATGTGCGCGAGATCGCCAAGCCGGTCCTGCGCCACCGCATCGTCCTGGCGCCCGAGCTGCAGATCGAAGGCCAGTCGCCCGACGACGTCCTGCACGCGCTGCTGGCCAAGGTGGAAGCGCCGCGCAAATGACCGCAGCGGTCGGTCCCCGCATGCGCGCGCAGCGCAGGCCTTCGATCCTTTTTAGCCCGCGAACGGACAGGAAGGCGGCGCCGTGAGGCCGGCACCGCCGCTGATCGCGCTGCTGTGCCTGTGGGGCCTGTCCGGCTTGGCGGTGCTGTTCGCGGGCGTGCCGCTGCTCGCGTGGCAGCTGGGCGGCGCCGGCCTCGCGCTGCTGGCGCTGGGCGACGCCCTGCTGCTGCGCGGGCGCGAGACGCCGCAGGTGGCGCGCGAGATTCCCGACGCGCTGCCGCTGGGGATCGAGCGCGAGGTCGGCCTGCGGATCGAGTCGATGAAGCCGCAGCGGGTCGAGGTATTCGACCTGCATCCCGGCGCCTGGCCGTCGCAGGGATTGCCGCGTCGCCTGATCCTGGGCGCGGCGACCGCCTCGCGCTTCAGCTACCGGCTGCGCCCGGTCGCGCGCGGCGATGCGACGTTCGACGGCGTGCAGCT
>DATHAV010000243.1:0-6140 GCA_035296505.1 Pseudoxanthomonas sp. | reverse complement strand
CATCGCGGTGGTCGGCAAGTACGTGGACCACAAGGATGCGTACAAATCGGTGGCCGAGGCGCTCAAGCACGGCGGCCTGCGCCAGCGCACCCGCGTCAATCTCAAGTGGCTGGAGGCCCAGGACCTGGAAAGCGGATCGCTGGCCGCGCTGGTCGGCGTCGACGGCATCCTGGTGCCGGGCGGGTTCGGCGACCGCGGGTTCGAAGGCAAGGTCGCGACCGCGCGCCATGCCCGCGAGCACGGCGTGCCGTACTTCGGCATCTGCTACGGCATGCAGGCGGCGGTGGTGGATTACGCGCGGCACGTGGCGGGGCTGGCCGACGCCAACAGCACCGAAAACGACAAGCAGTCCCCGCATCCGGTGATCGGCCTGATCACCGAGTGGCGTAGCGCCGCCGGCGACTTGGAGAAGCGCGACGAGAGATCCGACCTGGGCGGCAGCATGCGCCTTGGGCTGCAGGAAGCGCGGCTCAAGCCGAACACGCTGGCGCGCGAGCTTTACGGCAAGGACGTGGTCGCCGAGCGCCACCGCCACCGCTACGAGTTCAACAACCGCTACCGCACCCAGCTGGAGGACGTGGGCCTGGTGATATCGGCCAAGTCCATGGACGACCTGCTGGTGGAGATGATCGAGCTGCCGCGCGACCGGCACCCCTGGTTCCTCGCGTGCCAGGCGCACCCGGAGTTCCTGTCCACGCCGCGCGACGGGCATCCGCTGTTCGTGGGCTTCATCCGCGCCGCGCGCGAGCGCAAGGCCAGCCAGGGCATGGCCGGCGGCAAGCTGCTGAAGGAGGCGCGCGCATGAAGCTGTGCCATTTCGAAGCGGGCCTGGACCAGCCGTTCTTCCTGATCGCCGGCCCGTGCGTGATCGAATCGATGCAGCTGCAGCTCGATGTCGCCGGCAGATTGAAGGAAATCACCGGCCGCCTGGGCATCAACTTCATCTTCAAGTCCAGCTTCGACAAGGCCAACCGCACCTCCGGCACCAGCTTCCGCGGCCCCGGCATGGAAGAAGGGCTCAAGGTGCTGGCCGAGGTCAAGCGCCAGCTCGGGGTGCCGGTGCTGACCGACGTGCACGAGTACACGCCGATGGACGAGGTCGCCTCGGTGGCCGACGTGCTGCAGACGCCGGCGTTCCTGTGCCGGCAGACCGATTTCATCCAGAAGGTGGCGCGCGCCGGCAAGCCGGTGAACATCAAGAAGGGCCAGTTCCTTTCGCCCTGGGAGATGAAGTACGTCACCGGCAAGGCGCGGGCGACCGGCAACTCCCAGATCATGGCCTGCGAGCGCGGCGCCAGCTTCGGCTACAACAACCTGGTTTCCGACATGCGCTCGCTCAGCGTGATGCGCGACACCGGCTGCCCGGTGGTGTTCGACGCCACCCATTCGGTGCAGCTGCCCGGCGGCATGGACGGCAAGTCCGGCGGCCAGCGCGAATTCGTGCCGGTCCTGTCGCGCGCCGCGGTGGCGGTGGGCATCGCCGGCCTCTTCATGGAAACCCATCCCAAGCCGGCGGAGGCGCTGTCCGACGGTCCCAATGCGTGGCCGCTGGACCAGATCGAGGCGCTGCTGGAAACGCTGATGGCGCTGGACGCGGTGACCAAGAGGCACGCTTCCTGCGCTTCGCGTGAGTGACGACCCGCAGACGACGCCGGAACTCCAGGCCCACCGGTCCTGGCGCCGCTGGCCCTGGGGCCTGATCGCGCTTGGCCTGGCCCTGCTTTCCTTCTGGGGCATTGTTCTTATTGTCGGAATGCTGATCGGTTCTGGCATGTGCCTCCCCAGCGGGGACGATCCGTGTGTCGACGCGATGCCGCACTTGATCGCCGTGTGGGTGGCAGAAGTGCTGACGATCTCCGGGGGCTTCATTGCGGCAGTCCTGGCCTGGCGCTGGAACCGGGGCAGGGTGACTGCTTCACTGGCGCTGATCCTGCTGTCGCTATGGGTGGGTGTCCTGCTGCACGATCCTCTTTCTCTGATGAATGCGCAGATGCACGCGTGGGGTTGGTCCTGGGCGCTCTAGTGTTGCGGCTGTCCATGCTGTCCTGAGGTGGTCTGCTGGGTGCGGTGGTGGCCTTCGCAGCATCGGCGCCCCCCGGCGATGCCAATCATGCTATGCGGGCCATGCAGTTCTGGATCCTGGCCGCGCTGGCGTTCTGCTGCTGTACGCCTTGGGCAGCCTGGCCATGGCGCTGGTCTGGCGGCGCCAGCGCGGGCGTAGCTGCGCTGCGATCGAAGGGGATCTCTGGCGATGCTGCTGTCCTTGCTGTTGATCGTGATCGGGACAATACGGGACCCCGCGTTGGCCGCTGCCGATCACGCCATTTGGCAAGTGGCGGGCAGCTGGGGATAATCAGGCGGTATTCGCTTTGTCGCCCCCTTTTCCAGACAGGTAACCGGCCCGACCATGAGTACGATCCGCAGCATCCACGCCCGCGAGATCCTCGACAGCCGCGGCAATCCGACGCTGGAAGCCGAAGTCACGCTGTCCGACGGTTCGTTCGGCCGCGCCATGGTCCCCTCCGGCGCCTCGACCGGCTCCAAGGAGGCGGTGGAGCTGCGCGACGGCGACAAGACGCGCTACCTGGGCAAGGGCGTGCGCGACGCGGTGGCCAACGTCAACGGCGCGATCGCCAAGGCGCTGTCGGGCTTCTACGCGGCCGACCAGGCCGGGCTGGACCGGCGCCTGATCGACCTGGACGGGACCGAGAATAAGGGACGCCTGGGCGCCAACGCGCTGCTTGGCGTTTCGCTGGCCAGCGCGCACGCGGTGGCCGCCTCGAAGAAGATGCCGCTGTGGCGGCACCTGGCCGAGGGCGAAGTGACGTTGCCGGTGCCGATGATGAACATCATCAACGGCGGCGCCCACGCCGACAACAACGTCGACCTGCAGGAGTTCATGGTGCTGCCGGTGGGCTTCGACACCTTCGCCGAGTCGCTGCGCGCCGGCGCCGAGATCTTTCACGCGCTCAAGAGCGTGCTCAAGGGCCACGGCCTGAGCACCGCGGTCGGCGACGAGGGCGGTTTCGCGCCCGACCTGCGCAGCAATGTCGAGGCGCTCGACACCATCCTGGAGGCCATCGGCAGGGCCGGCTACACCGCCGGCGAGGAGGTCCTGCTGGGCCTGGACGTGGCCAGCACCGAGTTCTTCGACAACGGCAAATACCACCTGATGGGCGAGGGCAAGCGCCTCACCAGCGGGCAGTTTACCGACTTCCTGGCCGACTGGGCCGCGCAGTACCCGATCGTCACCATCGAGGACGGCATGGCCGAGGACGACTGGGCCGGCTGGAAGCTGCTCACCGAGCGCCTCGGCGGCAAGGTGCAGCTGGTCGGCGACGATTTGTTCGTCACCAATCCCAAGATCTTCGCCCAGGGCATCGAGTCCGGCACCGCCAACGCCATCCTGATCAAGGTCAACCAGATCGGCACGCTGACCGAGACCCTGGAGGCCATCGCCATGGCCGATCGGGCCGGTTATGCCGCCATCGTCTCGCACCGTTCCGGCGAAACCGAGGACACCACCATCGCCGACATCGCCGTGGCCACGACCGCGACCCAGATCAAGACCGGCTCGCTGTGCCGCAGCGACCGCGTCGCCAAGTACAACCAGTTGCTGCGCATCGAGGAAGCGCTGGGTGCGCAGGCCCGCTACGCCGGACGCGACGCCTTCGTCTCGCTGAAGCGCTGATGCATGAGGCGGCTCGCGCTGCTGCTGGTGTTGGCGCTGCTGCTGGGCTGGCTGCAGTACCGGTTCTGGTTCGGCGCCGGCAGCTCGGCCGAAGTGATGGCGCTGGAGCGCCAGGTCGCGCAACAGAAGCGCGAGAACGAGGGCCTGCAGCAGCGCAACGACGCGCTGGCGGCCGAAGTGGATGACCTCAAGTCCGGCGAGGAAGCGGTGGAAGAGCGTGCGCGCAGCGAGCTGGGGATGATCAAGCCCGGCGAGAAGTTCTACCGCGTGGTCGAGCGGCCGTCCGCGGCCGCCGCTCCCCGCGAGGAGTCCGGGTCCGCGGAGCGGCCGGAGCCCGCGCGCTGATGGCGGGCCTGTGGGCGATCGTGCCGGCGGCGGGGCGGGGAACGCGCTTGGGCGGCGGGATTCCCAAACAGTACGTCGAGGTCGCCGGGCAGCCGGTCATCGCGCACGCGCTGGCCTCGCTGCTGGCGCATCCGTCGGTGGAAGGCGCGCTCGTGGCCGTGGCGCAGGACGACGGCGACTGGCCGGGATGGACGCAGCTGGCGCAGCGGCCGATACGCGCCTGCGTCGGCGGCGCCACGCGCGCCGCGTCGGTGCTCGCGGCGCTGCAGGCGCTGCCGGAGTCGGTCAGGGCCGACGACTTCGTATTGGTGCACGATGCCGCGCGTCCCAACCTGTCGCTGCACGACCTGGAGCAGCTGCTGGAGCGTGGCCGCAGCGACCCGGTCGGCGCGATCCTGGCGACGCCGCTGCGCGACACCCTCAAGCGCGCCGGCGGCGATGGCGGCATCGACGCCACTGTGCCGCGCGAGCGGCTGTGGCGCGCGCAGACGCCGCAGCTGTTCCGCCGTCTGCAGCTCACCCGCGCCCTGCAGGAGGCGCACAAGTCGGGTGCCGAGCCGACCGACGAGGCCATGGCGATGGAGCTGCAGGGCCAGCGTCCGCTGCTGGTGGAAGGCAGCGAGGACAACTTCAAGATCACCACGGCGGCGGATCTGGCCCGTTTCGAGTTCGAACTGGCGCGCAGGCACGGCACCGGTATCGGAGCCGGACGATGAGCGCGGCGGCGCGGGCCGTGCGCCGTACCGGCCGCTGCCGTTCGCGCACGCGCTTTCCTGTTCGTGGCTCGAAGGTCCGCACTCGGTCATGACCCGCAGCGCCGCGCACGCGCGCATCCGCATCGGCCAGGGTTTCGACGTCCATGCCTTTGGCGACGGCGACCACGTGATGCTGGGCGGCGTCCGCGTGCCGCACGATCGCGGCGTGCTGGCGCACAGCGACGGCGACGTGGCGATCCATGCCCTGTGCGACGCGATGCTCGGAGCCTTGGCGCTGGGCGATATCGGCCGCCATTTCCCGCCGTCGGACCCGCAGTGGGCCGGCGCCGACAGCCGTGCCTTCCTGCGCCACTGCCTGCGCCTGGTCGGGCAGGCGGGAGGCTGGCGGGTGGGCAACGTCGACATCACCGTGATCTGCGAGCGCCCCAAGGTGGGGCCGCACGCCGAAGCGATGCGCGCCGCGCTCGCGGACGACCTGCAGGTGGAGCCGGGCGCCGTATCGGTCAAGGCCACCACCACCGAGCGGCTCGGCTTTGCCGGCCGCGGCGAAGGCATCGCCGCCCAGGCCGTGGTGCTGCTGGTGCGGGAGTGAGCGCCGCGCTGCCTCGCGCCTTCGGACCGGCGGTTCTGTCCGCCACCATCCGCACCACGCCCGAAGACTTTGTGGTCGAAGAATTGCCGGCGTTCGACGCCACCGGCGAGGGCGAGCACCTGCTGCTGACGGTGGAAAAGCGCGGCCTCGACACCAGCGCCGCGGCGCGGCGGCTGGCGCAGTGGGCGGGCGTCGCCGACATGGCCGTGGGCTACGCCGGCATGAAGGACCGCCGCGCGGTCACCCGCCAGCGTTTCAGCGTGCACCTGCCCAGGCGGCAAGCGCCGGCGCTGGAGTCGCTGCAAAGCGAGTCGCTGCGGGTGCTCGACTCGCATTGGCACCACCGCAAGCTGCCGCGCGGCGCGCTGGCGGGCAACCGGTTCGTGCTGGCGCTGCGCGAGGTGCGGGGCGATCGCGCCGCCATCGAGGAGCGTCTTGCGGCGATCCTCGCGCGCGGCCTGCCCAACTGGGTGGGCGAGCAGCGGTTCGGACGCGACGGCGGCAACGTGGATGCCGCGCTGGCGATGTTCGCCGGACGCCGCGTGCCGCGCGACCAGCGCTCAATCCTGCTGTCGGCCGCGCGCTCGCAGCTCTTCAACACCGTGTTGGCGGCACGCGTCCGCGACGCCAGCTGGGACCGGGGCCTGGAGGGAGAAGTCTGGGCGCTGGCCGGCAGCCGCAGCGTGTTCGGCCCCGAACCCTGGAGCGACGCACTGGCCGAGCGGCTGGCGAGGTTCGACATCCATCCCAGCGGACCGCTTTGGGGCGCCGGGCCGCTGCGCAGCACCGGGCGGTG
>DATHAV010000242.1:0-5327 GCA_035296505.1 Pseudoxanthomonas sp. | reverse complement strand
CGCGCAGCGCCGGATGAGGGAATGGGGCTTCAGACGGCAATCGCCCAGGAGAGGACCAAAGGATTATCCGAAGACGAGCGCAGTTTGGCTGCAGCCACGGCCTGGCTGGCGCCGAGAGTCCACGCCCTCATCCGCCCTGCGGGCGCCTTCCCCCGGAGGGAGAAGGAATCCATGGACCTGCTTGGCCATCGGCTGCTTGATTCCTGGAGGGAGCGGCTGTTTCCTTCTGTGGGCAACGGCCGTTTCCCGCTGGTGGAGCCGCTGTTCCCTTCTCCCTCCGGGAGAAGGTGGCGCGGAGGGAAGGAATCAAATCCTCAAGATCGGCCCGCGGCGACCGATACAAGACCGAAGGTGAAATTCGGAGACGCCATGATTTCAGTGCCACTGGGCGACGACCTCGGGATCGAGTCGGCCCCCGACCTCAAACAGCGGCTCGCGCCGCACCTGGGCCAGCCGCAGCCCCTGCTGCTGGACGCGGGCGCGGTACAGCAGGTGCATACCGCCAGCCTGCAGGTGCTGTGCACGTTCGTGCGGCAGCGCCAGCGCAGCGGCCGCGCCACCTCGTTCGCCGACGCCAGCGACGCTTTCGGCGACGCCGTGCGCGTGCTCGGCCTGAGCGCGCAGCTCGGCCTGGCCAACGATCCGATCCAACCCGAAGCGGAGAACGCGGCATGAGCGCGAGGATTCTGGTGGTGGACGACTCGGCGTCGATGCGCCAGATGGTCGCCTTCGCCCTCACCTCGGCCGGTTTCGCGGTGGAGGAAGCCGAGGACGGCCGGGCGGCGCTGGGCTGCGCCCAGAGCCAGCGCTTCAACGCCGTGGTGACCGACGTCAACATGCCGCGCATGGACGGCATCTCGCTGATCCGCGCCCTGCGCGGGCTGCCCGAGTACCGCTTCACGCCGATGCTGATGCTGACCACCGAATCGGCGGCCGACAAGAAATCCGAGGGCAAGGCCGCCGGCGCCACCGGCTGGCTGGTGAAGCCGTTCAATCCCGAGCAGCTGGTCGCGACGATCCAGAGAGTACTGGCCTGACCTCCCACCACGGCACACGGGTTTTCGCACGATGAACATGGACATGCAGCGCTTCCACGCCACCTTCTTCGAGGAGAGCCGCGAAGGCCTGGCGGCGATGGAATCCGGACTGCTGGCGCTGGAACAGGGCAGCCGCGACCCGGAGCTGATCAACTCGATCTTCCGCGCCGCGCATTCGATCAAGGGCGGTTCGGCGACCTTCGGATTCGACGCCGTGGCCGGCCTCACCCACGTGCTGGAGACCCTGCTGGACGAGCTGCGCTCGGGCGCGCGCGCGGTCGGCGCGGCCTCCATCGACGCGATGCTGGGTTCGGTCGACGTGCTGCGCGCGCTGCTGGCCGAGGCCGAGCACGGGCATGCGGTGGATGCGTCCGCGGTGAGCGCCGCCCATGCGCGGCTGGGCGCGTTGATGGCCGGCGGCGGGGAGCCGCCGGTCGCCGCCTCCGCGCCCGCGGGCACGGCGGCCGAGGCGGAACCGGAAGGCTGGCGCATCGGGTTCGCACCCTCGCCTTCCCTGTTCATGAGCGGCAACGACCCGCTGCGCATCCTGCGCGAACTCGAGCGCCTGGCGCCGATGTCGGTGGCGTGCAGCCTGGAGCGGCTGCCCGACTTCGAGCGCATGGAGCCGCTGGAAGCCTATCTGGCCTGGGACCTGGGGCTGGTCGGCAAGGTGCCGCGCGCGGCGGTCGACGAAGCCTTCGCCTGGGTGGTGGACGATTGCGAGCTGGACATCGTCCCGATGCAGCGCGCGCCCCGGGCGCAGGCGCAGGACCCACCGGCGGCGCTGGCCACGGCCACGTGCGCGGCCACGTCCGCCGCCGCGCCGGCTTCCGGCGACGCCGCCGAATCCTCGATCCGGGTCAGCGTCGACAAGATCGACGGCCTGATCAACCTGGTCGGCGAGCTGGTCATCACCCAGGCGATGCTGAAGCAGGTGTCGGGGCTGCTGGATCCGGCCCAGTGCGAGCGCCTGTTCGCCGGCCTGGACCTGCTGGAGCGCAACACGCGCGACCTGCAGGAAGCGGTGATCAGCGTGCGCATGCTTCCCGTGGACGCGGTGTTCCGCCGCTTCCCGCGGCTGGTGCGCGACCTGTCCACGCGCCTGGGCAAGCAGGTGCGCCTGCGCACGGTCGGCGAAGCGACCGAACTGGACAAGGGCCTGATCGAACGCATCGCCGACCCGCTGGTGCATCTGGTGCGCAACTCGATCGACCACGGGCTGGAGCTGCCGGAGGCGCGCCGCGAAGCCGGCAAGGACGAGACCGGCACCCTGACGCTGGCCGCCTCGCACCAGGGCGGCCACATCGTGATCGAGGTCGGCGACGACGGCCGCGGACTGGATCGCGAGCGCATCCTGGCCAAGGCCGCCGAGCGCGGACTGGCGGTGCCGGAAAACCCGACCGACACCCAGGTCTGGGACCTGATCTTCCACCCCGGCTTCTCCACCGCCGATGCGGTCACCGACCTCTCCGGGCGCGGCGTCGGCATGGACGTGGTCCGGCGCAACATCCAGGCGCTCGGCGGCGAAGTGCAGCTGGAAAGCCACGCCGGCAGGGGCACGCGCGTGGTGATCCGCCTGCCGCTGACCCTGGCCATCCTCGACGGCATGAGCGTGCGGGTGGGCAGCGAAACACTGATCCTGCCGCTGTCCTACGTGATCGAGGCCCTGCAGCCGCAAACCGACGACGTCCGCACATTGGGCGGCGAAGGCCGGGTGCTGCGGGTGCGCGGCGAGTACCTGCCGCTGGTCTCGCTCAACCAGCACTACCGCTACGGCACCGAGCGGGTAGAGGACTCGCTGGTGGTCGTGGTCGAGAGCGACGCCCAGAAGCTGGCGCTGGAAGTGGACGAACTGCTGGGCCAGCAGCAGGTCGTGGTCAAGAACCTGGAGAACAACTACCGCCGCATCGACGGCGTCTCCGGCGCCACCATCCTGGGCGACGGCCGGGTGGCGCTGATCGTGGACGTGGGCGGGCTGGTCCGCTCGCTGCGGATGCCGCTGGCCGCCTGATTCGCACCGGCGGGATCGGCCCGGGCCGTTTGCATGTAACGTAGCCAGGCGCGCCGGCGCTCCCGGGCCGGCGAAAACCAGTGGCATGACCGACACGCACAACCTCGCCCACCTGATCTACACCAGCAGCCCCTCGAGCCCGTTCGATCCTGGGTCATTGCGCCAGATACTGGACGAAGCGCGCGCCAGCAACGCGCGCCGCGGCGTGACCGGCATGCTGCTGTACACCCGCGGCAGCTTCTTCCAGGTGCTGGAAGGCGAGGACCAGACGCTGCAGGGCCTGTTCGAGCGGATCTGCGCCGACCCGCGGCACAGCGACGTGGTGCGCATCATCCACGAGCCCATCGCCCGGCGCATGTTCGGCGACTGGACCATGGGCTACGTCGAGGTGGACCCGCCGGAGCTGCTGTGCGTCGAAGGACTGGAGGACTTCTTGATGGGAGGCCAGTCGCTGTCCCAGCTGGGGGCCGGTCGCGCCAAGAAGCTGCTGATGGCCTTCACCGCCGGCCACTGGCGGCGCTCGCCGCCCGACGCGAACCGCTGATGCCGCTTTCGCCTCGCGCCGCGCCCGAGGATCAGTTCGGGGACTTCTCGTTCGCTTTCCAGCCGATTGTCGACATCGAGACGGGAACGACCTACTCCCACGAAGCGCTGGTCCGCGGCCGCAATGGCGAAAGCGCCGGATCGGTGCTCGATGGGCACCGGGCGCGGATCGCGCTGTTCGATTCGATCTGTCGCGCCCGCGCGCTGCGGGTGGCGAGCTCGGTCGGCCTGCCCGGCAATCTCAATATCAACCTCCTGCCGAGCGTGGCGCTGGACGAAGCCTTCGGGCTGGCCTCGACCCTGGCGGCGGCGCGGCGCGAACGCTTCTCCCCGGAGCGGATCATCGTGGAGGCGACCGAGGTCGATCTGATCGGCGATCCGGCGCATTTCGCGGGGGTCCTCAACCAGTACCGGCGCGCCGGCATCCGCTTCGCGATCGACGACTTCGGCGCCGGCTATTCCGGGCTGAGCCTGCTGGCCGAGTTCCAGCCGGACATGGTCAAGCTCGACATGCGCCTGGTGCGCAACATCCACTCGCACGGGCCCCGCCAGTCGATCGTCCGGGCGATCCGTCAAGTCTGCCTCGACCTGGGCATGGACCTGGTGGCGGAAGGCGTCGAGACGGTGGAGGAGTTCCGCTGGTTCGCAGGGCTCGGTGTCCACCTGTTCCAGGGCTACCTGTTCGGGCAACCGCTGTTCGAAGGCACCCCCGAGTTCGTGATTCCCGACCGCTAGCCGCCACGCTTCGCCTCTTGACGGCGTTGGCGGTAGTTTTCCGCTATCCGGCCGGTCCCGCCTCCGCCTCACGTTCGCTCGCACCCGCCGCAAACGCGGTACCGCCGGGTCGAACCCAGACCGCGAGCAGCTCGAGGGCTATGACGGGTCCAGACGTCGGCTTCGGCTCGAGGGCCGCCGCCACGCGACGATAGCGGCGCGCCGGCGCTGCCCGAAATCGATCCTGAATTAGGGCGATGCGGCCGGCTGGCCAGTTCAAGCGGCCGTTCCCGCTCGAGGAGCCGTCGGCGGCAAGGCCGCTCCATGGCCGCACAGCCACCGGTGGGATGTCTTCGATCAGTCGCCGGATCGGCTCCGGGTACGCGCGGTTGGCGAAAGGCCGTCGCTCGTCGCCTCGGCCCTGTCCGGGCCAGCCGAGGCCATGGGCCATAGGCGCAATGCGCCGGCTGTGGCTTTTAGCTGTGATCACCGCCGGTGAGCGCACAGGACACAATCGAAAATAAATCAGTGACGGACCTCAAGGAAAGGTGTCGCCGGCCGTTAATGGCTGCAGGCAAACAACGAGGGATGCAGGAATGAAACGGCTGATTCGCATATGGGCTGATCTTGGCGTGCAGAGCAAACTCAGCGCGATCGCGCTGCTGGCGCTGCTGGGCATGCTGATCCCGATCTGCCTCCACACCGCCCAGCTGCGTGCCGCCACACAGATCGACCGCACCGAACTGGTGGGCCTGCCCCCTCTGCAGGCGCTGCTGGACGCGATCGGAGAACTGCACGCCTACCGCGCGACCGCCGCCACCGATCCCGCCGCGCGCGAGCGCGTCGGGGGAGCGATCGCGGCGGTGGCGCAGCGGATCGAAGGCCTGGCGCAGTTCGAGCGCAGCCGAGCCGCGCTCGAGGAATTCTCGCGGACCTGGGACCGGCTCGCCGCCGCGACCGACGTCCGCGGCGCCGCGACCGACGCCGCAGCGGAGGCGGCGCTGGGCGCGCTGGACGCAATG
>DATHAV010000241.1:0-4631 GCA_035296505.1 Pseudoxanthomonas sp. | reverse complement strand
CCCAAAGACATGAGCAGCATTCAGACCCGAGGCTTGACCCTGGAATCCGCCCAGCGGCTGGTGGATCATCACCCGAGAGTTCGGCAGCGCGTAACGCTTGCCCTTGGCGCCGGCGGCGAGCAGCAGCGCACCCATGCTGGCGGCCTGGCCGACGCAGATCGTGCTCACGTCCGGCTTGATGTACTGCATGGTGTCGTAAATCGCCATGCCCGCGGTGACCACGCCCCCAGGCGAGTTGATGTAGAAGCTGATGTCCTTCTCGGGATTCTCGGCCTCCAGGAACAGCATCTGCGCGACGATGACGTTGGCGACCTGGTCATCGACGCCGCCCACCATGAAGATCACCCGCTCCTTCAGCAGCCGCGAATAGATGTCGTAGGCGCGTTCGCCACGGCTGGTCTGCTCCACTACCATCGGGACCAGGTTCAAGCCTCGGGTCTGAATGCTGCTCATGTCTTTGGGACCTGTTCGAAGGAGGGTGGAGCGGCGGCCGCAACCTGTTACTGACGGATCGCTTCTTGGAAAGAGAGCGCCCGCTCGGTGTGCTGGGCTTGCTCGGCGATCCAGTCGATCACCTGCTCTTCCATCACTCGCCCCCGCAGGCTGTTCATCAGCTGGGGATCGTTGCGGTACAACTCAATGACCTGTTCGGGCTCTTCGTAGGTAGAGGCAATCAGGCGCAGCGTCTCGTTCAGCCGTTTCGGGTCCAGGCGCAGCTGGTTGCGACGCGCGATCTCCCCGACCAGGAGGCCGGCCAGCACGCGCTTGCGGGCCGGGTCCGTGAAATTCTCATGGGCATTGTCGGGCACCTGCACGTTTTGGCCGTTGCGCCGGGCCTGCTCGGCGGTCTGCTGCACCATGGCATGGGCTTCGATTTCGACCAGGCGCGGCGGCATCTCGACGTGCGCATACGCCGCGATCAACTGCTCGCCGACTTCACGGCGTAGCCGGGTCATCAGCGCCCCTTTGAGCTCGCGCTCGAGGTTGCTGCGGATGTCGCCGCGGAACTGCTCCAGGTCGCCACTCTTGACGCCGAAGCTCTTGACGAAGGCAGCATCGACCTCGGGCATCACCGATTCGGACACGTCGACCACCTTCAGGTGCACCTGGACCTGGCGGCCCGCCAGCGGCTGCACGCGCCAGTCGGCGGGAAAATCCACGGTCAGCGACTTCTCTTCGCCCTTGGACATTCCGATCAGGGCGTCCTCGATGCCGCCGTACATCACGCCCGAACCGATCAGCGTGGCGCCCTTCTCCACGCCTTCCACCGGCAGGCGCTCGTCGCCGGCCTGGGACCAGGTCTCCACCGACACGCGGTCGCCCTGCTGGGCGGCCCGCTGCACCGGCTGGAAGGTGCGGCGCTGGAGGCGCAGGTTCTCGATCATTTGGTCGATGTCGGACTCGGTGACCTCGGCCGTGCGGCGCACCACCTGCAGCTTGGACATGTCGATGTCGCCAAAATCCGGGACCACTTCGAACGTGGCGACCCACTCCAGTTCGCCCTCGCCCGCCGGCTCCAGGCGCGGAGTGCCGGCCAGCTGCAGGGACTGCTCACGTACCGCCGAGTCGAAGGTCTCCCGCAGCAGCCCGTTCAAGGCTTCGCTGCGCACCTGCTGGCCGTAGCGCTGCTCGATCACCTTGGCCGGCACCTTGCCGGGACGGAAGCCCTTGAGGCGCACGGTGCGGCCGAGCTCGCGCAAGCGGCCGCCGACGTGGCTGTCCAGGCGCTCGGCCGGAAGGGAGAAGCTCATGCGCCGCTCGAGATTGCCAAGCGATTCGACGGAAACTTGCATACTTACGGACTCCTGCGGCCGCGACCCGAGGCCGCGGCATATGTTGATGATCGGTTGGTCGGCAAGCCACGGCCAAGGACCGGGCGCCAGCACAACGGGATAGTTTCGCCGATTACGGGTCCGGCTGCCAGCGTGAGAACAATGGCTGCGGGTGCTCGCGGCGACCGCCGATCTGCCCGTCGCGCTTTGTGAACAGACAGAGCATCGCCGGTCCGGAGCCTTGCTGCGCTGCGGTGCGTTCATCAACGCAATCCCGCGAACCAAAGGTGGCGTGGTGCGAAAGGGGGGACTCGAACCCCCACGCCTTGCGGCACTGGTACCTAAAACCAGGGCGTCTACCAATTCCGCCACTTTCGCTGGTCCGGCGCGACTGTAGCCGCGGCCCAGCCGGAATACGCCGGCTGCGGCATAAAACGCCCGGGTCGCCGGGCACTGGATCTGGTGGGCTGTGAAGGATTCGAACCTTCGACCTATTGATTAAGAGTCAACTGCTCTACCAACTGAGCTAACAGCCCGTAAAACGATCGGCATTGTATCAATTCGCAGCTGCGGCCGATAGCCGCGAGCCGCCTCATGCCAGTGGGGTGGAAGACGGGATTCGAACCCGCGACCCCCGGAATCACAATCCGGTGCTCTAACCGACTGAGCTACATCCACCATATCTGGAACCTGAACCACCTCGGAATGCGCGCCCGACAGGACTCGAACCTGTAACCGCCGGCTTAGAAGGCCGGTGCTCTATCCGGTTGAGCTACGGGCGCCCAAGGCAGGAGTATCGCACTACAGCCAAAGGCGGACATCCGAGTGGTCGGGGTAGAGGGATTCGAACCCCCGACCCTCTGGTCCCAAACCAGATGCGCTACCAGACTGCGCTATACCCCGACTAGGACCCCGCGCCGGCACGCCAGCCAACAAGGCCGTGTATTGTCGGAACCCGCGACCACGCTGTCAACGACACACCGATGCGCCCGCATCGGCTATTCTTCGGCCACCTCCACAATCGCATCAACAACATTAAGGAAGACATCCATGCGTAGCGGCAATCCGGCACTCAAAGAATCGACCTTCCTGGACCTCGGCAGCGGCACGGTGGTGTCGCGCGACGGCGGCGCCATGACCCTGAACGGCACGGTCAACAAGACCGGTGCGCTCCTGCTGATGTCGTTGCTGACCGCGGCATTCGCCTGGTCGCAGGTGGAGTTCGGCGTGGACGGGCGTCCGCAGCCCGGCTTCGGCGTCTACCTGTGGGGCGGGTTGATCGGTGGCTTCGTCCTGGCCCTGGTCACGATCTTCAAGAAGACTTGGGCGCCGGTCACGGCGCCGCTGTATGCGCTGGTGGAAGGCTTTTTTCTCGGCGCGGTTTCGGCGATGTACAACCACATGTACAACGGCATCGTGCTGCAGGCGGTGATGCTGACGTTCGGTACCCTGTTCGCGCTGCTGTTCGCCTACCGCAGCGGGCTGATCAAGGTGACCGACAACTTCCGTTTGGGCGTGGTCGCGGCCACCGGCGGCATTGCTCTGGTCTACCTGGCAACCATCGTGCTGAACATGTTCGGATCCGGCATCCCGCTGATCCACGAGTCGGGCATCGTCGGCATCGGCTTCAGCCTGTTCGTGATCATCATTGCCTCGCTGAACCTGGTGCTGGATTTCGATTTCATCGAATCCGGCGTCGAGCAGGGCGCGCCGAAGTACATGGAGTGGTACGGCGCGTTCGGGCTGATGGTTACCCTGGTGTGGCTGTACCTCGAGTTCCTGAGGCTGCTGGCCAAGCTCAACCAGCGCTGAGCTTTGCCTCCAGGCATAACGAAGAGGGGGCGCAACGGCGCCCCCTTTTTCGTTGATGAGCTGGAACTCGGGATCCTGACCGCGATGCTCTAACGCATTCTCGGCCGCACGCTCAGGTGCGGCTTGCGATCGCCCGGGCGAAATCCATCGTGCTGCCCTGCCCGCCCAGATCGGGCGTCAGTGCGTCCTTGGCTTCCAGCGTGGCCACGATGGCGTGGCGCAGGCGCTCGGCATTTTTCGCCTGGCCCAAGTGATCGAGCATCTGCGCCGCGCCTAGCAACAGCGCGCAGGGATTGGCCACGCCCTTGCCGGCGATATCCGGGGCCGAGCCGTGCACCGCTTCGAAGATCGCCGCGTCGAGGCCGATGTTGGCCCCGGGCGCCAAGCCCAGCCCGCCCACGAGGCCGGCGCACAGGTCGGAGATGATGTCGCCGAACAGGTTGGTGGTGACGATGATGTCGAACTGCTCCGGACGCATCACCAGCTGCATGCAGGTGTTGTCCACGATCATCTCGTTGCATGCGATCTCGGGGTATTCGGCCGCCACCTCGCGGGCGACCTTCAGGAACAGCCCCGAGGTCGACTTCAGGATGTTGGCCTTGTGCACGACCGTCACCTTCTTGCGGCCGGTGCTGCGGGCCAGTTCGAAGGCATAGCGCACGATGCGCTCGGAGCCCTTGCGGGTCACCTTCTGGGTGAGAGTGGCGATCTGCCCGTCCTCGGAGGTCATCTGGCCTTCGCCGATATAGGCGCCCTCGGTGTTCTCGCGCACGGTGATCAGGTCCACGCCGCTGGGAAAGCGCGACTTGGTGTTGGGGAAGGACTTGGCCGGCCGCACGTTGGCGTACAGGTCGAAGCGCTTGCGCAGCTCGACGTTGATCGAGCTGAAGCCTTCGCCGACCGGCGTGGTCAGCGGGCTCTTCAGCGCCACGCGGTTGCGGATGATCGAATCGAGCGTGGCCTGCGGCAGTAGTTCGCCGTGCTTCTCCAGCGCCACCAGCCCGGCATCGGCCTCTTCATCCGCCAGCCCGGCCCCCAGCTGGTCGA
>DATHAV010000240.1:0-3076 GCA_035296505.1 Pseudoxanthomonas sp. | reverse complement strand
AATCCACCGTCAGCGGCGAGGTGGTGCTGGAAACCTGCGGTGGCCGGGTCGATGCGGTCGCGGTGAAATCGCCGCATCTCCTGCACGCCAAGGGCGCTACCTATGCGCAATCGGCCGACTGGGGCGTGGAGGAAGCGGAAGGCTTCATCAAGCTGTTCGGGATGAGCAGCACGCTGTGGGCGGAGATCAACCGGACCGGTGCCGGTCGCTAGCCGTTTCCTGCGCATCCCTCCATATCTTTGCGGGCCACTCCAGCATGCTCGATTCGGTACTCGAACATCTCCAAGCGCTCGTCGCCCACGACACCCGCAACCCGCCGCGGGCGATCGGCACCGGCGGCATCTTCGACTACCTCCGCGCGCAGCTGCCGGATTTCGCCGTGGACGTGGCCGACCATGGCGCGGGCGCGGTGTCGCTGCTGGCCGTGCGCGGACAGCCGCGCCGGGTGTTCAACGTGCATCTGGACACGGTGCCCTCGTCGCCCGCCTGGAGCGAGGACCCGCTGCGGCTGCGGATAAGCGACGGCCGCGCGATCGGCCTGGGGGCCTGCGACATCAAGGGTGCGGCCGCGGGCCTGATCGCCGCGGCGCAGGAGACGGCCGGACCCGCCGCGTTCCTGTTCACCAGCGACGAAGAGGCCAACGACGCACGCTGCCTCGCCGCCTTCCTCGCGCGCGGCCACGGCTTCAGCGAGGCCATCGTCGCCGAGCCCACGCAGTGCGAGGCGGTGCTGGCGCATCGCGGCATCAGCGCCGTGCGCATGCGGTTCCAGGGCCGGGCCGGGCATGCGTCGGCCGAGGATGCGCTGTCGCTCAGCGCCGTGCACAGCGCCATGCGCTGGGGCACCGGCGCGCTGGATTTCGTCCAGGGCCAGCGGCACCTGCGCTTCGGCGGGCTCACGGGCCTGCGCTTCAACATCGGCCGCCTCGAAGGCGGCATCAAGGCCAACATGATCGCGCCCAGCGCGGAGGTGCGCTTCGGCTTCCGCCCGCTGCCGTCGCAGGACATGGACGACCTGCACGCACGGTTCCGCGCCCTGGCCAGCGCCGACGCGCTGGCCGAGTACGAGGAAACGTTCCGCGGACCCTCGCTTCCTTCCGGTGACGTGGCCGACGCCGAATCGCGGCGTCTGGCGGCACGCGACCTGGCCGACGAGCTGGGGCTGCGCATCGGCAGCGCGGTCGACTTCTGGACCGAAGCCTCGCTGTTCTCCCAGGCCGGCCTCACCGCCTTGGTCTATGGCCCCGGCGACATCGCCCAGGCGCATACGGCCGACGAGTGGGTGAGCCTGGATCAACTGCAGGAGTACGCCGCCAGCGTCGTGCGACTCTTGCGATGACCACGGGACGGCCCAGGCCCGCCTACACCCGACCGCAGGATGTGCGCACCGAGCCCCACCCTACGCCCAAGCGCATCTTTGAAAACCCCAGGGAACCGATGCAATCGAACACGCAAACCCGGCAGACCATCATCCGCTTGCTCTCCAGCATGGCCAGCGCCAAGGAGATATCGCAGTACGTCAAGCGCTTCTCGCAGCTCGACGCCAAGCGTTTCGCCGTGGTCAAGGTCGGTGGCGCGGTGCTGAGGGACGACCTGGAGGCGCTGGCCTCGTCGCTGGCGTTCCTGCAGGAGGTGGGGCTGACGCCGATCGTGGTGCACGGCGCCGGACCGCAGCTGGACCAGGAGATGGCGGCGGCGGGCATCGCCAAGCGGACCGTGGAGGGCCTGCGGGTGACCACGCCCGAGGTGCTGGCCATCGTGCGCCGCGTCTTCATGCAGCAGAACCTGGCGCTGGTCGAGGCGCTGCAGCAGGCCGGCGCGCGCGCGACCTCGATCGTGTCCGGCGTGTTCGAGTCGCGCTACCTCGACGCGGACACCTATGGCCTGGTGGGCGAAGTCGAGCGCACCCACCTGGCGCCGATCGAGACCAGCCTGGGCGCCGGTTCGGTCCCGGTCATCGCCAGCCTGGGCGAAACGTCCGGCGGGCAGATCCTCAACATCAACGCCGACTTCGCCGCCAACGAACTGGTCCAGGTGGTGCAGCCCTACAAGATCATCTTCCTCACCGGGACCGGAGGACTGCTCGATGCCGGCGGCGTGGTGATCGATTCGATCAACCTGTCCACCGAATACGACGAGCTGATGGCGCAGCCGTGGCTGGGCGGCGGAATGCGGGTCAAGATCCAGCAGATCAAGCAACTGCTGGACTCGCTGCCGCTGACGTCCTCGGTGTCGATCACCACGCCGGCGGAACTGGCCAAGGAGCTGTTCACGCACAAGGGCTCCGGCACCCTGGTGCGGCGCGGCGAACGCGTGCTGCGCTTCTCGTCCTGGGAGGGCGTTGATCGCGGCCGCATGCGCGGCCTGATCGAGTCCAGCTTCCGCCGCCGCCTCAGGCAGGACTACTTCGACATCACCGCGCCGTATTGCATCTACGTCAGCGAGAACTACCGCGCCGCGTTGATCCTGACCCGCGAACGCATCGACGGCGGGCACGGCGAAGGCGGGCGCTTGGCCACCTACCTGGACAAGTTCGCGGTGCTGGACGAGGCTCAGGGCGAAGGCCTGGGCCGCGCGGTGTGGCAGGTGATGCGCGAGGAAAACCCGCGGCTGTTCTGGCGTTCGCGCCACCACAACCCGGTCAACCACTTCTACTACGCACAATCCGACGGCTGCTGCAAGCAGGAGAAGTGGAAGGTGTTCTGGTACGGCCTGGAAGACTTCGCCGACATCGAACGCTGCGTCGCCCATTGCCGTACCCGCGTTCCGACCTTGCTGGATTGACCGATACCGGTGCACGAACTTCCGCAAGCCTGGCGCACGCCGCCGCCACTGCAGGGGCGCCACGTCGCCCTGGAACCGCTGCGGCGCGAGCATGCCGAGGGCCTGCGTGCGGCGCTGGCGGGCGACGCCCTGTCGCGCGCCTGGTGCACCAGCGTACCCACGGCGGCCGGCGTCGATCGCTGGCTCGACGCGGCGCCCGAGTCCCATGCGCAGGGCCGCGCGCTGCCGTTCGCGGTGCGGGACGCCGGCGGCGAGATCATGGGCTCCACCCGCTTCTACGACCTCGAGCCAG
>DATHAV010000239.1:0-1951 GCA_035296505.1 Pseudoxanthomonas sp. | reverse complement strand
GCTGTTCATGTGGTTCGGCGACGTGATCCGCGAGTCGGTGCGCGGACACTACAACCGCCAGGTGGACGTGTCGTTCCGCATGGGCATGGTGTGGTTCATCTTTTCCGAAATCATGTTCTTCGGCGCGTTCTTCGGCGCGCTGTTCTACGCGCGCACCTTCGCGTTGCCGTGGCTGGGCGGTGCCGGCGACGGCGTGATGACCAACAGCCTGCTGTGGGAGGGCTACAGCCCGGCGTGGCCGACCTCCGGACCGGGCCAGGTGGGCGGCGAATTCCAGACCATCCCGGCCTGGGGCCTGCCGCTGCTCAACACCCTGATCCTGCTGACCTCGGGCGTGACCCTCACCATCGCCCACCACGCGCTCAAGGCCGCGCGCCGCACCCAGGTGCTGGTCTGGCTGGGCCTCACCGTGCTGCTGGGCGCGGTGTTCCTGTTCTTCCAGGCCGAGGAATACGTCCACGCCTACAGGGACCTCAACCTCACCCTGGGGTCGGGCATCTACGGCTCGACGTTCTTCATGCTCACCGGCTTCCACGGCGCGCACGTGTTCCTGGGCACGCTGATGCTGGCGATCATGTGGCTGCGCGTGGCCAAGGGCCATTTCACCAAGGACAATCATTTCGCGTTCGAAGCGTCGGCGTGGTACTGGCACTTCGTCGACGTGGTGTGGCTGGGCCTGTTCCTGTTCGTCTACGTGCTCTGATCTCTGCTTCCTCTCCTGGCGACCGGGAGCGAGCTACGCTAGCGGGAAGAAGAGCCGCGGTGCAGTGGTTATTCGAGCGCGCGTGCCAAAGCGCATTGCACCCCGGCCCCTACTCATCGCACCTGAGTTAGCACGCGCTGAGAATAGGCTTGCCGATCTCCGCATGGCCACAGCCGAGCCGGCATCTTCGCAGCTGAAGTTTTCCGCGTGGCGCCTCTCGCCGCGTCCCGCCTTCTTCCGACGCGACAAGAGAATCTTCAGCCACCCACGCCATGCGGCTCGATCACCCCGGTGTAGATGCCCAGCGCGACCAGCAGGATCAGCGCCACCGAAAACCCGATGCGCCGGGTCAGCGCATTGACGGTGCGCTTGCTCTGGCCCTTGTCCACCAGCAGGTAGTAGAGGCCGGCCCCGAGGTTCCACAGGATCACGATGAGGAACGCGATGATCAGCAGGGTTTTCAGCGAATCGTTCATGGAGCTTCCGGTGGCGTGGCGGCGCGCGACGACAGTATCGCAGCTGGGAATACGCGCGCTGTGAGCGGAAGGATGCCGCTCGCGTTCGGATGGGCGCTCGCGCTGGCCGCGATCGCGCTGTTCTGCTCGCTGGGCGTCTGGCAGCTGTCTCGCGGAGAACAGAAGCGGGCCATGCTGGCCCAGGTCGAAGACGTGCTGGCGCGACGCGACGCGCGCCCGTTGACGGCGGCGGCGGAGGTTTCGCGCCAGCGCGGCTACGACTGGGCGGCGGGCGAGGGACGCTTCCTGGCGGCGCCCGCGGTGCTGCTGGACAACCAGATACGCGAGGGCCGCGTCGGCATCCGTGTGTACCGGGCGTTCGAGCCTGCCGGCGGCACGCCGCTGCTGGTCGAAATGGGCTGGCTGCCGCTGCCGGCCGACCGGCGCCTGCCCGTGCTTGAAGCGCCCCCGCAGGTCACCCGGGGCGAAGGCCTGCTGGCTCCGGCGCCGTCGATCGGCCTCGCCGCCCCCACGGTCGGCGCCACGCCGCAGGGCCACCTGCTGACGATCGGACTGGATCGGGTCCTGGTCGCCGAGGCATTGGGCCTGCCGGCGCTGGCCGGGCGAGTGCTCAAGCTCGATCCGCAGGCGCCGCTGGGCTATGCGCGCGACCTCGATATCCTGTCCAACACGCTGCCGCCCGATCGCCATCTGGGCTACGCGGTGCAGTGGTTCGGACTGGCGCTGGCGGTCCTGGTGATCGCGCTGGTGATGAGCCTGCGCCGGCGCGGGC
>DATHAV010000238.1:0-5245 GCA_035296505.1 Pseudoxanthomonas sp. | reverse complement strand
CACTGGGGGATTCCGATCGCGCCGGCCAACGTGATCGGCCGCATCGGCGGCGCGCTGCTGGGCTACTGGTTGAACGGCCGCTTCACCTTCGCCGACGAGCACCACCGGATGGGCAGCAAGCAGTTCGCCCGATTCCTGCTGATGTGGCTGTGCATGACCTTCATGAGCACGTTCCTGATCGAGGTGGTGGATCGCCAGATCGGCCGTGGCTGGGCGTGGCTGTCGAAACCGGTGGTGGAGCTGATGCTGGGCCTGCTCGGCTTCGTGCTGTCCCGCTACTGGATCTACAAGCGCTGAAGCGCTTGCGTTTTCTTGGGCAACAGGTTTCCGTGCGCTCAATGCTTAAGCGTCTTGCGCAGCCGCTCCAGCGCCTGGAGTTGGACCACGGCCTCGGCCAGTTTGGCCTGGGCCTCGGCCACGTCCATGGCCTCGCCGCGATTGGCGAGGATGCGCTCGGCTTCTTGCTTGGCCGCACGCACGGAGGCTTCGTCGATGTCGGTGGCGCGGATCGCGGTGTCAGCCAGCACCGTCACCACCTGCGGCTGCACTTCCAGGATGCCGCCGCCGATGGCGAAGTCCAGCTGCTCGCCGCCGGGCAGCGTCACCACCACCTTGCCCGGCTTGAGCCGGGTGATCAGCGGAGCGTGACGCGGCGCGATGCCGAGCTCGCCTTCCTCGCCGGTGGCCACGACCAGCGTGGCCTCGCCGTGGAAGATTTCCTGCTCGGCGCTGACGATGTCGCAACGGATGGTGCTTGCCATGATTCTTTCGTTCCCGCGTAGGGCGGGCCCGAGCCCACCGCAAGGTTCCGCCATGGCGGGCTGGGGCCCGCCCTATGTTGCTAGGCTTTTTGGGCCAGCTTCTTGGCCTTCTCGACCGCTTCCTCGATGCCGCCGACCATGTAGAACGCCTGCTCGGGCAGGTGGTCGTACTCGCCGTCCACGATCGCCTTGAAGCCGCGGATGGTGTCCTTCAGCGACACGTACTTGCCGGGAGAACCGGTGAACACTTCGGCCACGTGGAACGGCTGGCTGAAGAAGCGCTCGATCTTGCGCGCGCGCGACACCGCCTGCTTGTCCTCTTCGCTGAGCTCGTCCATGCCGAGGATGGCGATGATGTCCTTGAGCTCCTTGTACTTCTGCAGCGTGGCCTGCACCCGGCGCGCGGTGTCGTAGTGCTCGTGGCCGATGACGTTCGGATCGAGCTGGCGGCTGGTGGAGTCCAGCGGGTCGACCGCCGGGTAGATGCCCAGCGAGGCGATGTTGCGGGACAGCACCACGGTCGCGTCGAGGTGGGCGAAGGTGGTCGCCGGCGACGGATCGGTCAGGTCGTCGGCGGGCACGTACACCGCCTGGATCGAGGTGATCGAGCCGGTCTTGGTCGAGGTGATGCGCTCCTGCAGCACGCCCATTTCCTCGGCCAGCGTCGGCTGGTAGCCCACCGCCGACGGCATGCGGCCCAGCAGCGCCGAAACCTCGGTGCCGGCCAGGGTGTAGCGGTAGATGTTGTCGACGAAGAACAGCACGTCGCGGCCCTTGCCCTGCGCGTCCTTCTCGTCGCGGAAGTATTCGGCCATGGTCAGGCCGGTCAGCGCGACGCGCAGGCGGTTGCCCGGCGGCTCGTTCATCTGGCCGTAGACCATCGCGACCTTCGATTCCTTGAGATTGTCGGGCTTGATGACTTCAGACTCGATCATCTCGTGGAAGAAGTCGTTGCCCTCGCGGGTGCGCTCGCCGACGCCGGCGAACACCGACAGACCGCTGTGCTCGGTGGCGATGTTGTTGATCAGCTCCAGCATGTTGACGGTCTTGCCCACGCCGGCGCCGCCGAACAGGCCGACCTTGCCGCCCTTGGCGAACGGGCACATCAGGTCGATCACCTTGATGCCGGTCTCGAGCAGGTCGTTGCCCGAGGACTGGTCCTCATAGGCCGGAGCGGCGCGGTGGATTTCCCAATGGTCGCTGGCCTCGACCGGACCGGCCTCGTCGATCGGTTCGCCCAGCACGTTCATGATGCGGCCCAGGGTGCCCGCGCCGACCGGCACCGAGACCGCCTTGCCGGTGTTGACGGCGACCAGGTTGCGCTTGAGGCCGTCGGTGGAACCGAGCGCGATCGCGCGCACGATGCCATCGCCCAGCTGCTGCTGGACTTCCAGCGTAATGGTGGTGTTCTCCACCTTCAGCGCGTCGTACACCTTCGGCACGCCGTCGCGCGCGAATTCCACGTCGACGACGGCGCCGATGATCTGGACGATCTTGCCTTGGGCGTTGGCGGTGTTCATGCGAATTCCTAACCTGTGAAATTGTCAGTGGAGCCAGGGGCCAATCTCCCAAACTCCGAAAAAACGGTCCACCCGCATGACGGCGGATGGACCGGGCTCAGCCTGCTATTACTTGCAATTCATCGCGGCGGCGGTCTGCGCGAACGCATCGTTGGCCGCCTTGCAGCCGGCCTCCATCTGCGCGGCAGGCATCGTCGCCATCTGCTGGCGGCTCTGCTCGAACGCGCTCTTCATCGCTTCGCCGGCGGCACCGGCCTGGGTGAAGCACGCTTCGGCGCGCTTGAAGTACTCCTCACAAGCGGGAGGCAATGCGGTGGAAGCCGTAGCAGCGTCGCCAGTAGCGGCGGCGGGGTCAGCGGCCGGAGGGATATTTTCAGCGGGAGCGGCCGGCGCGGGTGCGTTGGCCCCGGGTGCGGCGGGAGCGGCCGCCGGCGTCTCTGCGCCCGTGGTGGCCGGAGCGGCGGGCTCGTCCTTCTTGCAAGCCGACAGAGCGGTACACAGTGCCAGCGCGATCAAAAGCTTCTTCATTGGATTTCCCTGATGTGGATGCGACGGTTTAGGTGGATGAGGGTAGGACGTGGCGCTTGAGCTTCCTTGAACAACATTCCGTCGTTGCGCCATCGACGGGATCTGGTATTAGACGGCCGCAGCGCCAATGATCTGGACGATTCTGCCTGGGCATTGGCGGCGTTCATGCGATTCCTAAGCTGTGAAATTGTCCATGGCGCCAGGGTCGATTTCTCAAATTTCAAAAACCGGTCCGCTTACATGGATTGGGGGATGGACCAGGCTTAGGCCGGTATTACTCGCACTTCAGCGTAGCGGCGACCTGCGCGAACGCATAATCGGACAGGGCGCAGCCGGCTTCCATTTCTGCGGCCGGCATCGTCGCCATCTGCGCGCGACCCTTCTCGAACTCGCTCCTCAGCGCGTCGGCACCGGAACCGGCCTTGGCGAAGCACGCTTCGGCGCGCTTGATGTACGCCTCGCAGACGGCGGGCAGCTTGGAAGCGGTGGCATCACCCGTAGCGCCAGGAGCAGAAGCGGCGTCGCCAGTAGCGGCGGCGGGGTCAGCGGCCGGAGCGGTGTCTCCACCAGGAGCGGCCGGAGCGGGTGCAGCGGGCTCGGATGCGGCGACAGCGGCCGGCGGCGTCTCTGCGCCGGTGGTGGCCGGAGCGGCGGGGTCGGCCTTGTTGCAGGCCGACAGGGCGGTACACAGTGCCAGTGCGATCAAAAGCTTCTTCATTGTGTTTCCCTGGTATGGATGTGACGGTTGAGTAGCTGACGGTAGGACGTGGCGCTTGAGACTTCCTTGAACAAACACTCCGTCGTTGCGCCATCGACGGGATCTGGTATCAAACGGCCGCGGCGGCGCCGACAATTTCCGGAATTTCTTGGTAATTGCCGCCTACCGAGCCTTATTGTAGAACAGGTTAAGCGTTTCGGCCGGAATCGGTCCACCCGCATGGGTGCGGATGGATCGGGCTTAGCCTGATATTACTCGCACTTCAACACGGCGGAGTTCTGCGCGATCACACCACTGGCCTGGGCGCAGGTGGCTTCCATGGTTTCTTCCACCTGCGCGACCGGCACCCCCGCCATCTGCATTTGCTCCGCCATCATCGCCATCTGCCCACGCGCTTGCCCGAAGGAATCCTTCATCGCGACGGCATCAAGTTTCATGATTTCCTCGGCCTTCTTCATCGCGACGGCATGAACTACCGGGTTGGGTTGCCATCGGCATCCTTCATCGCGACATCAAGTTCCATGATGTCACCGGCCTTGGCGACGCAGGCTTCGGCGCGGCGAAAGTATGCTTCGCAGATAGAGGGCATCGTAAAAGCCGTGGCAGCGTCGCCAGTAGCCACAAGGTCAACGGCAACGTCAGCGACCGGAGTGGTTGCAGCGGCATCGGCCGCCGGCATCGTTGCGTTCGTGGTAGCCGGAGCGGCGGGCTCCTTACTTTTTACGAACCAAGAGGCGGCATACGCCGACAGGGCGCTACCCAATGCCAATCCAATCAAGAGCTTCTTCATTTTATCTATTCCCTAGCGTGCTATTTCCTTCCTCTGACGTGAACGCGACAGTTAAGGTAGGTACTGTAGGGCGCAGCGCTCAAGGCTTGCTTGACAATCATTCGGCCGTTGCGCCATCGACAGGATCCGGCGTCAGACGGCCGCGGCGCCGCCGACGATTTCGGAGATTTCCTGGGTGATCGCCGCCTGCCGGGCCTTGTTGTAGACCAGGTTCAGCGTGTCGATCAGCTTGCTGGCGTTGTCGCTGGCCGACTTCATCGCCACCATGCGCGCGGCATGCTCGGACGCCACGTTCTCCAGCACCGCCTGGTATACCAGCGACTCGACGTAGCGGGTCAGCACGTGCTCGAGCACGGTGCCCGGGTCGGGTTCGTACAGATAGTCCCAGTCGTGCGTGTTGGCCGCCGATTCGTCGGGCGGCAGCGGCAGCAGCTGGTCGAACGCCGCGCGCTGGGTCATGGTGTTCACGAAGTCGTTGTAGACCAGGTACACCCGGTCCACCTTGCCTTCGGCATAGGCATCGAGCATCACCTTGACCACGCCCACCAGCTGTTCCAGCTGGGGCTTGTCGCCCAGGTGGGCAACGCTGCCCAGCATGTCCACCTTGATCCGGCGGAAGAACACCGAGGCCTTCTGGCCGATGGTGACCACGTCGATGCCGGCGCCTTTGTCCTGCCACTGGCGCACTTCGCCCAACATCTTGCGGAACAGGTTGTTGTTGAGGCCGCCGGCCAGGCCGCGGTCGGAGGACACGATGATGTAGCCGACGCGCTTGACCTCTTGGCGCTCGACCAGGAACGGATGCTGGTATTCGGAATTAGCCTGCGCCAAGTGGCCGATGACCTGCTTCATGGCGTTCACATAAGGACGCGAAGACTTCATGCGGTCCTGCGCCTTGCGGATCTTCGAGGCCGAGACCATCTCCAGC
>DATHAV010000237.1:0-2488 GCA_035296505.1 Pseudoxanthomonas sp. | reverse complement strand
CTCGGCTTGGGTGCCGTTGGCTGCTGGTGCTGGCCTGGCACTGGCCAGGGTCGGTGCAGCCCCGGAACTTGTCGAAGTCGGTGCGCGTCTGCGCGCGGCGGAGTCGGCGCTGCGGCAAGAGCGTGGCCGGGCGCGCCAACTCGACCAGCGCCACGCGGCCCTGATGCGTTGACGCGTTCGGCCCAGATAAGCCGCGATGCCAACCGCGAACTGCAGAGCAGTCTGACCGAGCGCGATGAGGAGCGCCGCCGTGCGCGCCGCCGGGCGTTCCACGAGCGCCTGGTCGGCCCCACCCAGCAGCAGCGCAAGGGGCTGAAGGTTTCTTTCCGAATTCCGTAGCCGGCGCCAGGTCGGCCCGGCAGTACCGGATCGTGCCGACCCAGAACCTGCATGGCGGCGCCGTCCTCACCGGCCGCCTGCTCCACGTGGATGCCAAGGTCGAGGCGGTACAGGGGCGACGCTGGCCGCGTCCAACGGCTGACGAGGCGGCATTGTTCGGAGGTTTCTCAAGCGTCCAGGGGTTATGCTCCGGCGCATGCCCGATCCGCAGCCCCCTGCCGACGCCGCGGCGGCGCCCCTGTCGCCGCTGGTCTCCAGCGGCCTCTACGTCGTGGCCGCAGTGGTTTTGATCGCTCTGGTTTTCGGCGCCTGGGGACTGTGGCAGGTGTTGGCGGGCGGTGGCGGCCGCCCTGCGCCCGCGCAGATGCAGGCGTTGCAGCGACAGGTCGACGCCTTGCAGCAGCGCAACGCCACGCTGAGCCGGTCCGACCAAATCACCCGTGACGCCAACCGGGACCTGCAGGGCGCACTGGCCGAGCGGGACGAGGAGATCGCCGGCTTGCGTGCGGACGTGGCGTTCTACGAACGCTTCGTCGGTTCCACCTCCCAGCGCCGCGGCCTGGCGGTGCACGAACTCAGGCTGCAGCCCCAGACCGAACAGGCGTGGCACTTCACCGCCACCCTTACCCAGAACGTCAACCGCGGCGCGGTCAACAGCGGGCGCCTGCAGATCCTGGTCGAGGGCACGCGCGGAGGCGCGCTGCGGCGTCTGACCTGGGCCGAGCTGCGCCAGCAGGCCAACGAGCCGGGCATGCCTTACTCGTTCAAGTATTTCCAGCAGGTCGAGGGCGATCTGGTGCTGCCGCAAGGGTTCCAGCCGGTGCGCGTCATCGCCCGGCTGGTGCCGGTGAACGGCGCTGCGATCGAGCAATCCTTCACCTGGGCGGCCGCCGTGGGCGAGGAAGGCGCCGGCGGCGCTTGAAGTCGGGATGCGCGTGCCCCATCCTGACCGCATGAGCACGTTAGTACCCCTGCCCGGCGCCGCCGCGGCGCCCAACTACCGGTCCCTCGACCGCCCGCTCGATTTCACCGCCGCGGCCGCCGCCAAGGTGCGTGAGCTGATCCGCGAGGAGGGCAACGAGGCGCTGGCGCTGCGGGTCTACATCCAGGGCGGCGGATGCTCGGGGTTCCAGTACGGTTTCGAGTTCGACGAGAACCGGGCCGAGGACGACGTCGCGATCGACACCGACCAGGTCACGCTGCTGGTGGACCCGCTGAGCCTGCAGTACCTGATGGGCTCGCAGGTGGATTACACCGAAAGCCTGCACGGCGCGCAGTTCGTGATCCGCAACCCCAACGCCAAGACCACCTGCGGCTGCGGCAGCAGTTTCAGCATGTGAGCCAGCGGCCTTGGAGCGCTTGGCCGACGCCGCAGGGGCGGGCATGACCGATACCAAGTTCCTGTACCCCCCGCTATTGGGCCGCTTCGCCTTCGCGCGCACGCCGCTGCCGCGGGCCGACGCGCTGCGCGGCGATCCCCAAGCCCTGGCGCAGCTGTGGCCACGGGCGCGGGTGATCGTGCTCGACGCCAACGGCGACGCCTGGGCCGATGCCTCGGGCGCGTTGTTCGTCACCACGGGCGCGGCGGTAGGCGAGGACCCCGGCGCGGCGCTGCTGCTGGGGGTCGAGGACGAGGTGGCGTGGTTCGCGGTCCAAGCCGATGCCGTGACCGCCATGGAAGCACCGCAACGCATCGATCTCAGGCGCGCGGCCGCGGCCTGGCCCGAGGCGCACGCCAGCGCGTTCGCCTTCGCCCGCGCCATGCAGCACTGGCGCACGCGCACGCGCTACTGCGGCACCTGCGCCGGCGCGATCGAGTTCCGCCGCGCCGGCTGCGTCGCCCATTGCCCGGAGTGCGGCAACGACCAGTATCCGCGCGTGGACCCGGCGGTCATCGTCGCGGTCAGCGACGGAGAGCGGCTGTTGCTGGGGCGCCAGGCCTCCTGGCCCGCGCGGCGTTATTCGGTGGTCGCCGGCTTCGTGGAGCCGGCCGAATCGCTGGAGCAGACCGTGGTGCGCGAAGTGTTCGAGGAAACCCGGGTGCGCGTGCGCAGCTGCCGCTACCTGGGCGCCCAGCCGTGGCCGTTTCCCAGTGCGCTGATGCTGGGTTTCATTGCCGAAGCAGAACCCGACCCGCCGCAGGTGGATG
>DATHAV010000236.1:0-1973 GCA_035296505.1 Pseudoxanthomonas sp. | reverse complement strand
CGACCAGCGCGGTGATCCGTCCGGGTTCGAGTCGCAATGACACGTCGTTCAGCGCCACCAGCCCGCCGAAGCGCATGGTGACCCCCTCCATCGCCAGCATCCCGCCGCCTTCTGCGGGGGGCAGCATGGCGGCCACCGCGGCGGCGCGGCGCACCGCGCGCGGCTTGATGAAGCGCGGCGGTTCCAGCAGCAGCCCGCCGATGCCCTTCGGCAGCACGACCAGCGAAAAGGTCAGGATCAGGCCGTAGACGATGAACTGGTACTCGGCGAAGACCTGCAGCCGTTCCGGCAGGAAGGTGAAGAGGGTCACGCTCAGCACCTGCCCGGCGATGGAGCCGAGCCCGCCGACGATGGCCATCACCAGCACTTCGATGGAGCGCGGCAAGGCGAAGCTTTCCGGCCCCAGATAGCCCACCAGATGGGCGTAGAGCGCGCCCGCCAGCCCGGCCAGCGCGCCGCTGAGCGCATAGGCCAGTTGCTTGGTCCGCCCGGCCGGAATGCCGATGCTGCCGGCCGCCACCTCGCCGGTGTGGATGGCGAAGAAGGCGCGGCCGATGCGGCTTTGCGTCAGGTTCCGCATCAGCAGCAGCACCAGCGCGGTGACCAACAGCAGCAGCTGGAAGTAGGCCGTGCCGTCCAGCGTCACGCTCAGGACGCTGAGGGTGCGCAACGCGGCGGAAGGAACCCCCGGGAGGCCCATGGTGCCGCCGGTCAGCCCGTTCCACTCGCGCACCACCTCGAAGAAGATCATGCCGAAGCCGAGCGTCATCATCGACAGGTAGACGTCCCTCACCCGCCCGGCGGGGAAGGAGAGCAGCCAGGCCGCGGCGGCGGCGATCAGCACGGCGCAGGGCACCGCCAGCGCCACGTCTAGCCCGTGGCTCTTGGCCAATATGCCGGCGCCATATGCACCCAGGCCGAAGAAGCCGGCGTGGCCCAGCGAGATCTGCCCGGCCAAGCCGGTGAGGAGGTTGATGCTCTGGGCGAAGACCACGCCGATGAGCACGAAGCTGAGGATCTGCACCGTGCCGGACCGCAGCCCGTAGCAGCCGAGCAGCAGCGCCAGGAACAGCCCCAGCTGCAACCATGGACTGGCCACCGCCCGGGAGAGATGGGTGCGCAAAGCGGTCATGCCTTGCTCACCTCCGGCCTGCCGAAGAGCCCTTGCGGGCGCAGCGCCAGCATGGCCATCAGCAGGGCGAAGGCTATGGCGTGCTCGGCCGCGGTGGAGACGTAGCCCCCCACCAGCTTGCTGGTGAGCCCGACCACCAGCCCGCCCACCAACGCGCCGATGGAACTGCCCATGCCGCCGAAGACCGCGGCGACGAAACCGAGCAGCACGAGGTCGAAGCCGAAGGCCGGGTCCACCGTGCCGCCGATCTGCGAGATCAGGATGCCGGCGACACCGGCCAGCAGGCTGGAAGCGACGAAAGAGCCCAGGATGATCCAGCGCACCGGCATGCCCTGCACGGTGGCCAATTCGGGGTCCAGCGAGACGGCGTGCACCGCTTGGCCCCACACCGTCTTCCGCACGAAGAGTTCGAGCAGCAGGATCAGCGCGACCGCGACCACCAGCACCAGGAGGTATTGCAGCGATACGTGCTGGCCGAAGACGCTGACATAGTCCTGCGCGCTGAACAGGACGTCCGGGAAGGCCACCGCCTGGGAGCCGAACCATTTGGCCGCGACCCCTTGCAGGAAGATGCCGAAGCCCAGGGTGGACACCACCCAGCCCATGCTGCCGGTGCCCTTCAGCGCCGGCCGCACCGTGTAGCGTTCGATGAACATGCCCAGGGCGGCGATGATGGCCAGCGCCCCCAGCACCGCCAGCGGCAGCGCCAGCCCTTGCGCGGCCAGGTACACGGTGAGCATGGCGCAGAGCATCATCAACGAGCCCTGGCCGAAGTTCAGCGCCCGGGTGGTCCAGAAGGTCAGGTTCAGGCCCAGCGCCACCAGCGCGTAGACCGCGCCCA
>DATHAV010000235.1:0-6478 GCA_035296505.1 Pseudoxanthomonas sp. | reverse complement strand
GGCGCGTCGGGCACCGTCTTCGGCGCGCGCGGCGCGTCCAACTTCCTGTCCAAGAGCACCAAGTGGCTGGCCATCGCGTTCTTCGGCATCAGCCTTTTCATGGCGTGGCAGGCCTCCCACGGCGCGCGTCCGGCGGCGCAGCAGAATCTCGGCCTGATGTCCGAGCGGCCCGCTGCGCCAGTCGCGGGAGAGTCTCCGGCTTCGACCGTGCCGACGCCACCGCCCGCGCTGCCGCGGGATTCCGCATCGATCGTACCGCAGGCGCCGGCGGCGGCAGGCGATTCCACCGTGCCGGCGCCACCGCCCGCGACCTCTTCCCCGGCACCGCAACCGTCCGCGACCTCGCCGCAAGGCGATTGAAGCCGGTTACAATGCGCGGCGCGCTCGGGTCGTACGGGCGTACGAGTTTGCCCAGGTGGCGGAATTGGTAGACGCACTACCTTGAGGTGGTAGCGGCGAAAGTCGTAGGGGTTCGAGTCCCCTCTTGGGCACCAACACGCGAATCCCGACGAACCCCGCGCTTTCACGCGCGGTCTTTATAATCGGGAGACGCAACACCTGCGATCCATGGCGCATTGACGGGCGCGCGGGTTCATGTCAACGAGGACCGCGCGTGCTGGCCGAATACCTGCCGACCCTGTTGTTCCTGATCGTCGCCACGGGCATTGGCGTTTCGCTGATGGTGATCGGACGCTTCCTGGGACCGCGCCGTCCCGATGCGCAGAAGCTGTCGCCGTACGAATGCGGCTTCGAGGCGTTCGAGGACGCGCGCATGAAGTTCGACGTGCGCTACTACCTCATCGCCATCCAGTTCATCGTCTTCGACCTGGAAATCATCTTCATCGTGCCGTGGACCCTGGTGTTCATGGAATTGGGTCCGCGAGCCTTGGTCACCATGGGCCTGTTCGTGGGCATGCTGTTCCTCGGGTTCGTCTACGTGTGGAAGAAAGGAGCCCTGGAATGGGAGTGACCCTATGAGCGTGCTGGGAACCATCGACCGGCTGATGACCAATCCGATGCCGGAAGGCCGGATGGACGACATCCTGCGTCCCGAAGGCGAGAACCCGCTGCTGGAAAAAGGCTACGTCACCACCAGCGTCGATGCGCTGGTGAACTGGGCGCGGACCGGCTCGATGTGGCCGATGACCTTCGGCCTGGCCTGCTGCGCGGTGGAGATGATGCACGCCGGCGCCTCGCGCATCGACCTCGACCGCTACGGCGTCGTGTTCCGTCCCAGCCCGCGCCAGTCCGACGTGATGATCGTCGCGGGCACGCTGGTCAACAAGATGGCCCCGGCGCTGCGCAAGGTCTACGACCAGATGCCCGACCCGAAGTGGGTCATATCGATGGGCAGCTGCGCCAACGGCGGCGGCTACTACCATTACTCGTACGCGGTCGTGCGCGGCTGCGACCGCATCGTGCCGGTGGACATCTACGTGCCGGGCTGCCCGCCCACCGCCGAGGCGCTGACCTACGGCATCCTGCAGCTGCAAAAGAAGATCTGGCGCACCCAGACCATCGCGCGCTGATCCCGTCCCACGACCTCTCCATTCCAGAGCACGCCACGCCCCCATGGCCGAGCAAGCCACCACCTACGTCGACCGCCTCAAGGCGCTGTTGCCCGAGGCCGCCCTGCACATCGCCGAACCGCGTGGCGAGGTGACCCTGGAACTGCCTCCGGAGCAGTGGCGTGCGAGCTGCCTGATCCTGCGCGACGAGTTCGGGTTCGAGCAGCTGCTCGACCTGTGCGGCGTCGACTACCTGGGTTACGGCAGCGACGAGTGGGAAACCGCGGCGGTGTCTTCCGAGGGCTTCAGCCGCGGCGTCGAACTGGGCTTCGGTCCCGGCCGTTTCAGCTGGGAGCAGCGGCCGCAGGGCGAGGGTCCGGAGCACCGTTTCGCCGTGGTCGCGCACCTGCGTTCGTACCAGAACAACCGCCTGCTGCGGATCCGCTGCCTGGCGGCCGACGACGGCCTGCCGGTGGTGACTTCGGTCACCGACGTGTGGCCTGGCGCGAATTGGTTCGAGCGCGAGGCGTTCGATCTGTTCGGCATCGTGTTCGAAGGGCATCCGGACCTGCGCCGAATCCTGACCGACTACGGCTTCGTCGGCCATCCGTTCCGCAAGGACTTCCCGCTCATCGGCAATGTCGAAGTCCGCTACGACGAGGAGAGGAAGCGCGTGGTGTACGAGCCGGTGACTTCGGTCGAGCCGCGCGTGCTGGTGCCGCGGGTGATCCGGGACGACGCGCGCTACGCGACCGCACAAGGTGAAGCTGCGGCCCGCGGAGGGGAGAAGCGATGAGCGCCACGGACATGCAGGCGACCGGCGCCACCGATATCGACCAGGCGGTGGCGTCGCGGCAGGAAATCCGCAACTACACGATGAATTTCGGCCCCCAGCATCCGGCCGCGCATGGGGTGCTGCGCCTGATCCTGGAGATGGACGGCGAGACCGTGATGCGCGCCGATCCGCACGTGGGCCTGCTGCACCGGGGCACCGAAAAACTGGCCGAGACCAAGCCTTTCAACCAGACGGTCCCCTACATGGACCGCCTCGACTACGTGTCGATGATGTGCAACGAGCACGCTTACGTGCGCGCGATCGAGACTCTGGTGGGCATCGAGGCTCCCGAGCGTGCGCAGTACATCCGCACGATGTTCGACGAGATCACCCGTCTCAAGAACCACCTGATGTGGATCGGCTCCAACGGACTGGACCTCGGCGCGATGGCGGTGATGCTGTACGCGTTCCGCGAGCGCGAAGAGCTGATGGACTGCTACGAAGCGGTCAGCGGCGCGCGCATGCATGCCGCCTACTACCGTCCGGGCGGCGTCTACCGCGACCTCCCGGACCACATGCCCAAATACCGCGAGTCGCGGTGGCACAAGGGCAAGGAGCTCAAGCGTCTCAACGCCGCGCGCGAAGGCTCGCTGCTGGATTTCCTGGAGGACTTCACCAACACCTTCCCGCAGCGCGTGGACGAATACGAGACCCTGCTCACCGACAACCGGATCTGGAAGCAGCGCACGGTCGGCATCGGCGTGATTTCACCGGAGATGGCGCTGGCCTGGGGCATGACCGGCCCCATGCTGCGGGGCTCGGGCATCGCCTGGGACCTGCGCAAGAAGCAGCCGTACGCGCGCTACGACAGCGTCGAGTTCGACATTCCGGTCGGCACCAACGGCGACTGCTACGACCGCTACCTGGTGCGCGTGGCCGAGATGCGCCAGTCCAACCGCATCATCGAGCAATGCGTGGCCTGGCTGAAGGCCAATCCGGGGCCGGTGATGGTGCAGAACTATAAGCTCGCGGCGCCCTCGCGCGAGGAAATGAAAGACGACATGGAAGCGCTGATCCACCACTTCAAGCTGTTCACCGAAGGCTACTGCGTGCCCGTCGGCGAGACCTACAGCGCGGTCGAGGCGCCCAAGGGCGAGCTGGGCGTCTACCTGATCTCCGACGGCGCCAACAAGCCGTTCCGGCTGAAGGTGCGGCCGCCGGGCTTCGCCCACCTGTCCTCCATGGACGCGGTGGTGCGCGGGCACATGCTGCCGGACGTGGTGGCGATGATCGGAACCTACGACCTGGTGTTCGGCGAGGTGGACCGGTGAGGGCGACGGGCAATTTCGAGGCGGCGCGCGATGTCGATCCGCTGGCGGCGCTCAGCGATTCGACGCGCGCGCGCATCGACCACTGGCTGTCCAAGTTTCCGGTCGACCGCAAGCGGTCAGCGGTGCTGCAGGGCCTGCACGCGGCCCAGGAGCAGAACGGCGGCTGGCTGACGGACGAGCTGATCGCCGCGGTGGCCAAGTACCTGGGCCTGCCGCCGGTGTGGGCGTACGAGGTGGCCAGCTTCTATTCGATGTTCGAACTGGAGAAGGTCGGCCGCCACAACGTGGCGTTCTGCACCAACATCAGCTGCTGGCTCAACGGGGCCGAGGACCTGGTCGCCCACGCGGAGAAGAAGCTCGGCTGCAGGCTCGGCGGTTCCACCGCCGACGGCCGCGTGTTCCTGAAGCGCGAAGAGGAGTGCCTGGCCGCCTGCGCCGGCGCGCCGATGATGGTCATCGACGGCCATTACCACGAGAACCTCACGCCTGCGAAGGTGGACGAACTGCTGGACGGGTTGGAATAGCCATGGCGCACGGACATCACGACTCGAAGCCCAGCGGCCCGGTCGGGCCGGCCCCCAAGGAGCACCAGGTGGTCTACACCACGCTGCACTTCGACAAGCCGTGGTCGTACGAGAACTACCTCAAGACCGGCGGCTACAGCGCGCTGCGCCGGATCATCGAAGAGAGCATTCCGCCGGGCGATGTGATCGACATGGTCAAGCGGTCCGGCCTGCGCGGGCGCGGCGGCGCCGGGTTCCCGACCGGGCTGAAGTGGAGCTTCATGCCCAAAGGCGACATGCAGAAGTACATCCTGTGCAACTCGGACGAGTCGGAGCCGGGCACCTGCAAGGACCGCGACATCCTGCGCTTCAACCCGCACGCGGTGATCGAGGGCATGGCCATCGCCTGCTACGCCACCGGTTCGACCGTCGCCTACAACTACCTGCGCGGCGAGTTCCACCACGAGCCCTTCGAGCACCTCGAGGAAGCCACCGCCGAGGCCTATGCGCACGGCTGGCTGGGCAAGAACGTGCTCGGCTCGGGCCTGGACATCGACATCTACAACGCGCTCGGCGCCGGCGCCTACATCTGCGGCGAAGAGACCGCGCTGATGGAATCGCTGGAAGGCAAGAAGGGCCAGCCGCGTTTCAAGCCGCCATTTCCGGCCAACTTCGGCCTGTACGGCAAGCCGACCACGATCAACAACACCGAGACCTACGCCTCGGTGCCGGCGATCGTCCGCAACGGCGCCCAATGGTTCCTCAACCTGGGCAAGCCCAACAACGGCGGACCCAAGATCTTCTCGGTGTCCGGGCACGTCAACCGCCCGGGCAACTACGAGATCCGCCTCGGCACCCCGTTCTCCGAGCTGCTGGAAATGGCCGGCGGCCTGCGCCCCGGGCGTACGCTGAAGGGCGTGATCCCCGGCGGCTCCTCGATGCCGGTGCTGCCGGGCGAGACCATGATGGGCCTGACCATGGACTACGACAGCATCCAGAAGGCGGGCTCTGGCCTGGGCTCGGGCGCGGTCATCGTGATGGACGACACCACCTGCATGGTCCGCGCCTGCCAGCGCATCGCGCGCTTCTACTACAAGGAGAGCTGCGGCCAGTGCACGCCGTGCCGCGAGGGCACCGGCTGGATGTACCGCATGATCACCCGCGTGGTCGAAGGCAAGGCGACGGTGGAGGACCTGCATACGCTCAAGGCGTCGGCGGGACAGATCGAGGGGCACACCATCTGCGCCTTCGGCGAAGCCGCCGCGTGGCCGGTGCAGGGATTCCTGCGCCACTACTGGCACGAGTTCGAATACTTCATCGCCAACGGGCGCTCGATCGTGGATGCCGGGATGGAGGTGGCCGCATGAGCGCACAGCCCGCTAGCCCGGCCGTGCCGCCGGACCACGTCACGATCGAGATCGACGGCCAGTCGATGGTCGTGCCCAAGGGCTCGATGATCATCCAGGCCGCCGACAGGGCCGGCATCCCGATCCCGCGGTTCTGCTACCACGATAAGCTCGCCATCGCGGCCAACTGCCGCATGTGCCTGGTCGAAGTGGAGAAGATGCCCAAGGCGTCGCCGGCCTGCGCCACGCCGGTGATGGACGGCATGAAGGTTTCGACGCGCAGCGACAAGGCGCTGAAGTCGCAGCGCAACGTGATGGAGTTCCTGCTGATCAACCACCCGCTGGACTGCCCGATCTGCGACCAGGGCGGCGAGTGCGAACTGCAGGATCTTTCGCTCGGCTACGGCCGCTCGGTCAGCCGCTTTCAGGAGCGCAAGCGGGTGGTGCCCGACGAGGACATCGGTCCGCTGGTGGCGACCGAGATGACGCGCTGCATCCAGTGCACGCGCTGCGTGCGCTTCACCGCCGACATCGCCGGCACCTACGAGCTGGGCGGCATGTACCGCGGCGAGCAGCTGCAGATCGGCACCTACGACGGCAAGCCGCTGACCACCGAGCTTTCGGGCAACGTCATCGACCTGTGCCCGGTCGGCGCGCTGACCAACAAGGTGTTCCAGTTCCGCGCCCGTCCGTGGGAGCTGATGGCGCGCGAATCGATCGGCTACCACGACGCGATGGGCTCGAACCTGTTCCTGCACGTGCGCCGCGGCGAAGTGCTGCGCACCGTGCCGCGCGACAACGAGGCCGTCAACGAGTGCTGGCTGTCCGACCGCGACCGCTATTCGCACCAGGGCCTGTACGCCGACGATCGCGCGATCAAGCCGCTGCGAAAGGTCGACGGGCAGTGGCGCGAAGTGTCGTGGGCCGAAGGCCTGGCGGCCGCGGTGGACATCCTGCGCGCGCAGGATGGCGACGATCTCGGCGTGCTGGTGCATCCCGCCACTTCGAACGAAGA
>DATHAV010000234.1:0-1512 GCA_035296505.1 Pseudoxanthomonas sp. | reverse complement strand
CGCGCCTATCCAGTGGTTGTGCAGGAACGCGCGAAAGCAGCCGCCGCGGTCGCGCCGCCGCGCCAGCCGGAACTGGTACCCCGCCAGCAGCGCCGCCGCGCCGAGCGCGCTCCAGTAGTACACGCCCAGCCCCGCGTGGCGGCCGACCAGGGCCAGCGAGGCCAGCACCAGCGCGTACAGCACGCCCTGGACGACCAGGTCGAGATCGCCGAACAGGATCGCCGTGGATTTCGCGCCGGCGCGGATGTCGTCGTCGCGGTCGACCATGGCGTACCAGGTGTCGTAGGCGGTGGCCCAGAGCACGTTGGCGCCATACAGCAGCCACGCCAGCACCGGCACTTCGCCCTGTACCGCCGCGAACGCCATCGGAATGCCCCAGCCGAACGCCAGCCCCAGGTATACCTGCGGCAGGTAGGTGTAACGCTTGAGGTAGGGGTAGCTGGCGGCCAGCAACAGCCCGGCCAGGCTCAGGTACACGGTCAGCCGGTTCAGCGTGAGCACCAGCGCGAAGGCCGCCAGCATCAGCACCGCGAACACCGCCAGCGCCTCGCGACCGGACACGGTGCCGGTGGCCAGCGGCCGGTCGCGGGTGCGCTCGACCTGCGGGTCCAGCCAGCGGTCGGCGTAGTCGTTGATCACGCAGCCGGCCGAGCGCGTCAGCCACACCCCGGCGGTGAACACCAACAGCGTCCACGCCTCCGGCACCCCGCCGGAGGCCAGCCACAGCGCCCACCAGGTCGGCCACAGCAAGAGCAGGATGCCGATCGGACGGTCGCCGCGGATCAGCGTCCAGTAGAGCGCCAGGCGGCTTCGGGGCCTAGCGTGGGGAGGTTTGAATCGTCTGTGGTTCATGCCGGAGCACGCCTGGTGCGGTTTGTTTGCAGCCGCCGCAATTGTCCCCGATTGTGGCGCGACCGCGCCGCCCATGCGCCTGGAAGCGCGCAAGCGGCTCAAGTTCGCCGGCCTGCGGCCGATGGGCTTCCAATGGACGGGACCACCACCACCACCGAAGTCCGGATCAGCGTCAAGGGACTGGAGAGCGGCATGTACGTCAGCCGCCTGGACCGGCCGTGGCTGGAGACGCCGTTCCCGCTGGAGGGCTTGCTGGTCGCCAGCGCGGAGGAGCTGCAGCAGCTGCGGAACGTGTGCGCGCACGTCTACATCGACATCTCCCGCGGGCGGGCGCCGGACCTGCGCTTCCTGAACCTGGAAGAGCCCTCGCTGGTGCACGAGGTCCAGGCGCGCGAGGAGATCGAGCAACTGCGCAGGACCCGATGGACGCTGCGCAGCGAGTTCAGGGAGGAGATTTCCCAGGCCGGGGCCGCTCAAGTCCTGCTCGAGCAAGGAATGAAGGAACTGATGGCCGATCTGGCCGCGGACCGCCGCGTGGATCTTCCCAAGCTGCGCCACGGGGTGGAGGCGATGGTCGATTCGATCCTGCGCAATCCCTCGGCCTTCGCCTGGCTCAAGCAGCTCAAGCGCAAGGACACCTATACCTATCAGCACGCGATG
>DATHAV010000233.1:0-6134 GCA_035296505.1 Pseudoxanthomonas sp. | reverse complement strand
TGTCGTCGGGGCGCTCGATCGACTACGCCTCCAAGCTGTGGCTGACACGGGGAGACGTGCTGTATTCAAACCGCAGCCGCCCGATGCTCGAGATCGTGGAGGACACGTGCGGCCGCCACGATTTCACCCTTACCCCGTGTTCGAAGGACACCTTCGCCATCCTGTACGGCGAGCACGAAGGACGGCCCGGCTGCGAGGGCAATCTGGTGCAGGCGCTGCGCCCCTATGCCATCGAGGCGGATCGCGTTCCGATCGCCTTCAACGTGTTCATGCACGTCGCGCTCGACGCAGCGACGGGAAGCATCGAGGTGCTGCCGCCCTTGAGCAAGCCCGGCGACTTCATCCGCCTGCGGGCGCTGATGCCGCTGGTCGTGGCGATGACCGCCTGCTCCGCCGGACAGTCCAACAACTTCCGCTACAAACCCATCGACTACCGCGTCGAACGCGCCCCGCCTGCAGGCGCCGATGGTTCGCAGCGAGTAAGTTGACCTAGCTGACTGTCCTTGCCGTCGCGCCGGTTGTAGCCACTCGTGACGTCCTGTGCCTGCTGGCACTCACGCAACGCATGCATCACGGCCTAGGGCGTGGCGCCTATCATCCCTCATAAAAAGCCTGCATTAACTTAATCGAGATAGTTAACAACGACTCGTACAATCATGAAACAGCATTTATTCCTTGTGATCACTGCGTTACTGCTAGTCCCCACTGCCTGTGAACCTGAAGTTCAAAGCGACAAGCCCTTACAACGGCCTAGCCATGTGTTGTCGGGCAGCAACGCGGGTGCTGGATTTCCTAACAATGCATTGACTGTCTTCGATGCTGCAACCTGGCAGATGCATCGCCAGGTTTCCATTCCCCGCTCTCGGGCAAAAAACTTCAGCCGCGATCCGCAGGGGCGTATCTGGATCGGCTTTTCCGGCAGTATCCAGAAAAGCGACGACCGCTTGCAAGTTTACTCGCCCCAAGGCGAGTTGCTCAAAACCTTGAACCCCTGTGTAGATCCAGAAGCTGGGATCAACTTTGCCGCTGGGCGAGCCTTTGTAGTCTGTGCCGAAAAAGGGTTTTCTGGCAAAGTCGTTGTTTTGAACTTAGAGACGTTGGCGATTGAAAAAACGATCGCGCTAAGTCTTCCGGACAAACCTCTGTTGCTGATTTCCAGCGCTGCCAGTGAGGAGGCTGTCGTCGTCGTAGGTTCGGGTGTGATCACGTTGATCGATCCCCGTTCCCTTACAGTACAAGCGCAACTCCGGCCCGGAGAAAATGTTGACATCTGGCGCATCATTCCTCACCAAGGACGCTTTTACCTGCTTAACGTGGGTAGTTGGCAGCAGCCCCGGGAACAGGCCGACGATGTGCTGGTACTGGAACCAGGAAACGCGCCCAGGATCACTCCGCTAGCGCTGGCACCATCGCCATTATGGGGCGCGATCGCAGGAGATGCTTTGTACGTTTATCACAACCCCACTTGGAATCAGGCAAATAGCGATTCCAGCCGCCAGATGTCTCGGCTCGATCTAACCAGTAAAGAAGTTCGGACCTGGCAGCTGCCAGATGGATGGGATGCCAGCGATCTAGCGGTAATTGACGGCAAGGTTGTTTTAGCCAGATGGCTGGGTTCGGGTGGTGCCGAAGATGGGCTTTACGAATTCGATCCCGTCAGTGGGCAGGTGAGGAGACAATTATTGAACGTGGCTGATGCATCTGGAGTGATAGGGCCACGTTGAGTTAGCTAAGAATCCTTTCTCTTGAAGCCCGTGGCCATGTCCAAGTTTCCCCGAGTCGGTAAGACTCGATGCAATGGCCCAAAGCTTGAGTTGCTCACGCTTAGGCACACTCCAGGCTCCGTCACCCGCCTAAGCGGTCGCCATGTCCGTCTCCACCCAGGCTGCCGAAGCACGAGGATAGCGCTTTTGCCGTGAATGAATGCGATGTGTGCAGGTTCCTCCCAGCACGGCGGGCTCGGATCCCGCCGCTGACGCTTGCTCTACCGAGGCAATGGCCGCCGCTGGCCATCGTTTCGCATACGTCTCCTTCACGGGGAGCACGTGGGGGCGTGGCGATACTTGGCCGCGTTGCACTCATCAACCGTGAAAAGGAGACGCCATGGCGACACCACAGGAACTCGAAGAAAAATTCTGGAAGGCGCTTGAATCGGACCGCACGCTGATGCTGGGCCTCGACGGCGCGGAGGACGGCCATTCGCGGCCGATGACCGCGCAGGCCGAAAACCGGCACGGACCCATCTGGTTCTTCACCGCCAGGGATAACGCATTGGTGCAGCGCCTGGGCGAGGGCCACCGGGCCATCGCGGCTTTCGTGTCGAAAGGACACGATCTGTTCGCCAGCATCAAAGGCAACCTGGTGCTCGATACCGACCCGGCGGTGATCGACCGGCTGTGGAATCCCTTCGTGGCGGCGTGGTACGAAGGCGGCAAGGACGATTCGAATCTGGCCCTGCTGCGCCTGGATGCCGAACACGCGGAAATCTGGCTCAACGGCTCCAGCCTCGTGGCCGGCGTCAAGATGCTGCTCGGCATAGACCCGAAGAAGGACTACCAGGACAAGGTCGCCGACGTAAACCTTCGCTAGGCGGTCTGCGACCACGGCCGGCGCGCATCCTTTCGCGCCGGCCGCTTTATTCCAGGCGCAGGCGCACGGTCTGCACGCCTTCTTGCACCTCGACATCGACGATGCGCGGCATGCGTTGGACCGGTATCACGCTGATCCGGCCATTACGCTCCAGGGGCGCACGACGCATTTGGGCCACATCGGTGATGCCGCCGGTGTTGCGCAGTGCGGCCATCAGGTCGTTTTCGGTGAGCTGGCTCGCCCTCATCGCCTTCCACAGTATCCTGCCGTCCTCCACGAGCGGACGGTCGCGCCCCTTGACCCAGGTGCCGAAGCGGCTCCAGTAGAACGCCAGCACCGCCATGGCCGAATGCAGCAGCAGCAGCGCCAGCCCAGCGGCCAGCGTCGGGACGAAAGGCGAGTTGCCGGTAATCGCGCGGCTGAGTACCGAGCCGAGCATGATGCCGAGGGTGACGTCGAGCGCGGTGTGCTTGCCGATGAAGCGCTTGTCTCCGATCCGCACGATCAGGATCGCCAGCACATAGACCACCGCGGCCCGCAGGCACATCTGCCACAGCTCCAACGAGTCATCGCCCAGCCCAAGCGCGGCGTCCAGTTGGTTCCAGATCATCGGCATCCCAGGCTCCTGTTGGAAGCCGCGACGCCGAAGGCGAAGATACCCATGCGGAGGGCGGCACGTGCGCCGATGCTCGGGGCCAGAACGTATCGCTGCCGTGAAGCAGGCGCGACGGCGGCCGCGGGTTTTTGGATAAGCCGCACGTTGTGCAGGCCGGCGCGCTTGGTAAAGATGACGACTTCTCAATGTCACGTAGGCACGACATCGCGTCCGGGCCTTTGGCTTACTGCAGGCAGGACGCCGCGCCCATGCGCAAAGCGGTCTTCGAAAACCGCCATGAGGAGAAACGCCGGTGATTGGCGGTGGCACGCTCGTGGCTCGGATATCGGGTGGTTGCGATGCGCCGGTGCCTGGTCAAGCACGTGCATCAGCCGCCAGCGCTTGACATCGCGGCCCCTTGCTTCGCTCTCACTTGGAGATGCGCGGACGGCGACGCTGGCGGGTGGTTGCGGGCGGCGACCCGCGTTGGGATCGTTTTGTCGAACGGCGCCGACGCGGCCAATCCGACCACGCGTGCCACGCGTTGTTCGCCGAGTCGACCGCGCACCAGCGCACGGCGGGCAGCGTTGGCGCGATCGCTGGACAGTTCCAGTTTCCGTAGCCGTCCGCCTGGAACGGCGTTTCGTCGGTATGCCCACTCAGGGCGATCCTCTGCGGACGCGAAGACAACACCGCGCCCAGCTCGAGCAGAATCTCGATGGCGTAATCTTTACAACTGGCCGCGGCCGAGGTCGAACATCGGGCGGTTGTGGCGGTCGGCAATTTGGATCAGCAGCCCTTCTGGTGTCGGGTCGATCAGCAGCTGGTCCTTGAACGGCGCCAGCGCCTGGCTCTGCCGGATTGCGGCGGCGAGCTCTTCACGCGGTTCGTCCAGCTGCGCTCGCTCCCGGGCCTCGGCCTGCGCGTCCTCACGCGCACCGTCGCTTGACAGCTGCCCCGGCTGCGGACCCACGCCGCAGGCATGCTGATCGCGCCCGTGGTGGGATCATCTTGTCGGACGCGCCGCCCGGGCCCAGGCAAATGGCGCCAGGCGTCTGCGCGGTGCCTTGGAACGCGTTGGGGTTCCTGAAGTATTCGGAGATCGCCGCCTTTTCCTCCGATCCCCGCACTCGGCACGCGGGCACAACTCTTGCAGCCGCCTGGACTGGTCTGATGCTTCTGCATCGGCACGTCCGACACCTTGATTGCCATGATGCCAGCCGCCATCCGCCCTGTGTGCGTGCGCTCGACCTCCCGGTCGAGCGCGAAAGCGGGCGCTGGGTCGGCACAGGAGGATTCGTTCCTGCACGCGACGTCACCGCGCATTCCGGCTACGCGGCTGAGCCCTCCGCGGGTGTCCAGGCCCTGGACGCGGCCGTTTCCCGGGAGCACTAATGCGCGTGCGTCCATCCAATCGTGCGTCGAAGGGGCCGGTCGTGACACCTAATACCGGCCGTGATCAAAGACCGCTGCACCGTGTGATCTATCCGCACCGCATCGTCGGGATGGCGCTGACCGCACTGCCGGTAGTCGCTGTGCTACACCAGCGGGATGCCTCGATGGCGGCGTGGCTGTTCGTAACCTTCGCGACGCTGGTGTGGCCGCACCTGGCGTACGTGCTGGCCAAGTACAGCGCCGATCCGCGCCGTACCGAAATGCGCAGCCTGCTGATCGACTCGGCCATTGCCGGCGCATGGCCGCCGCTGATGCATTTCAACCTTCTGCCGAGCGCCCTGCTGTTGACGCTCAGCTCGATGGACAAAATCAGCACCGGCATCCGTGGGCTTTGGCGGCGTTCGCTGCCGGGCATGCTGCTGAGCCTCCTCCTCTGTGCGGCGCTCACCGATTTCGCCTTCGAGCCGGTCACCGCCATGCCGGTGATCCTGGCGTGCCTGCCGATAATGCTGATCCACATGGTATCGGTGAATCTCAGCAGCCACCGCTTGCTCCGCAAGGTCCGCCTGCAGAACCAGGAGCTGGACCGCCTGCACCGCGTCGACATGCTGACCGGGCTGTCCGCCCGCACGGATTGGGAACAGCACGCCGAGCGTCTGATGCAGCGCAGCGCCGCGTCCGGTGAACCGATCGGCCTGCTGTTGATCGACATCGACGAGTTCAAGCAGATCAACGATCGTCATGGCCACTCCGCCGGCGATGACGCGCTGCGTGCGCTCGCCAACACGTTGCGCTCCAATCTCCGCGCCACCGACCGCGCCGGACGTCTCGGTGGCGACGAGTTCGTGGTGCTGCTGCCGGCCACGGGCGCGGCCCAGGCCCAGGACATCGCCGAGCGCCTGCGTAACGCGGTGGCATACCTGCGCCTGCGCGAGCATCCCGGCGTGCGTCTGACGATCAGCATCGGCGTGGCGATCCTGGATGCCGCGCCGACCCCGCTGCGCGCCTGGCTCAACGCCGCCGACCACGCGCTCTACCGGGCCAAGCGCAACGGCCGCAACCGCACCATGAGCTGAGCATCGGCAGCGCGCGGAGGAACGACGGCAGGCGCGCGAAACGGGATTACCGTCCGCGACTGCAGCCGAGGGATCGCATCGGCCGGCTGCAATCCTGACGTTACCAGATGCGCACGCGCTCCTCCGGCGGGATCCACAGCGCGTCGCCTTCGGTGACGTCGAAGGCGTCGTACCAGGCGTCGATGTTGCGCAGCGGCGCGAACGCGCGGATCTGGCCCGGCGAGTGCGGGCCGTTGACCAGCTGCTGGCGCAGCGCATCGTCGCGCCACAGCGTGCGCCACACCTGCGCCCAGCCCATGAACAGCCGCTGTTCGCCGCTGAAGCCGTCGAGCACCGGTGCAGGCTTGCCGCCCAGCGAGCGCTGGTAGGCCTCCAGCGCGATGGTGAGGCCGCCGAGGTCGCCGATGTTCTCGCCGACGGTGAGCGCACCGTTGACCTTGTGGCCGGGGGCGTCGCGCGTCTCGAGCTGGTCGAACTGG
>DATHAV010000232.1:0-5404 GCA_035296505.1 Pseudoxanthomonas sp. | reverse complement strand
GCTGATGGCGCTGGCGGCGCTGATGGTCATCGGCCTGGCGGTGCTGTACAGCGCCGGCGGCGAGACCCAGGGCACGCACCTGGTGCTGGCGCAGGGCGCGCGTTTCGCCTTCGGCCTCGGCATTCTGTGGGCGCTGTCGCGGGTGACCCCCGCGCGACTGCGGGCGTGGACTCCAGGGGTGTTCGCGGCCTCGCTGGTGCCGCTGCTGCTGGTGCTGGTCGTCGGCACCGGCAAGCACGGCCAGCACTGGATCGACCTCAAGCTGTTCTACCTGCAGCCCGCGGAGCTGATGAAGATCAGCCTGCCGATGATGATGGCGTGGTACCTGCACCGCGAACCGCTGCCGCCCCGCCTGGGCACGGTGCTGGTGGCCGCCGCGCTGGTCGGGGTGCCGACCTGCCTGATCCTGATGCAGCCGGATTTCGGCACCGCGATGCTGGTCGCCTCCAGCGGGGTGTTCGCGCTGCTGCTGGCCGGCCTGCCGTGGTGGTGGGTGGGCGTGGCGGCGGGCAGCGTGGCGGCCGCGGCGCCGGTGGCCTGGTTCTGGCTGCTGCTTCCCTACCAGAAGGACCGCATCCTGACCTTCCTCGACCCGGAGAACGACCCGCTCGGCACCGGCTGGAACATCATCCAGTCCAAGATCGCGATCGGCGGCGGCGGCATGAACGGCAAGGGCTGGGGCCAGGGCTCGCAGTCGCACCTGAACTACGTGCCGGAGCACACCACCGACTTCATCTTCGCGGTGCTGTCCGAGGAATTCGGCTGGATCGGGGTGGTCGTGGTGCTGGCGCTGTACCTGGCGGTGATCGGCCGCTGCCTGTGGATCGCGATGGAAGCGCGCGACAGCTATTCGCGCCTGCTGGCCGGCTCCCTGGGAATGGCCTTCTTCGTCTACGTGATCGTCAACGGCTGCATGATCTCCGGGCTGCTGCCGGTGGTCGGCGTGCCCATGCCGCTGCTGAGCTACGGCGGCACCTCGGCGGTGTCGCTGCTCGCGGGCCTGGGCGTGGTGATGGCCATCCGAGTGCACCGGCCGGTGCATGGGTACTAGCGCGGTCGGGTAAAGCGGCCGTGGGCATCGCGCAATGGCCACGGCGCAACGGACAGCACACGATGGCAGCAAGCGCGAGGCCGACGCCGCCGCCGCCGCGTCCTCTCCGGCGGCCGTTGCCTCCATTCCACCCTGCCTTTCAAGTCCTATCCGAAGCAGCCCGATGAGCGCGCCGATCCGCATGGTTGCCGGAATCACGGCTCGCCTCGCTGCGCGCTCGACCAGCGGACGCTGCCTGCGTTGCCGCCATGCCCATGCATCGAAAACCAAAATGCGCATCTTTCGCCTCCGCGATTCACTATTGCCCGCAAAACGCGTGCTAACCTCCGCGCCGATGACCCGACGCGCCCTTTCTTGTCTCCTGACGCTTGGCCTGGTCGCATGCGCGACTCCACAGCAGTCCCCGCCCCCCACGACGCGGACCGGGAGCGATCCGGCGACCTCGCGGCCGCTCGGCCCGGCGCCTGCGGAAACCTCGACCGAAGCACTGCCCGCGACCGCGCCGGCAGACCTGACGCCGGTACCGTTCGAAACCGCGCGCGCGAATTTCATCCGCGATACCGCCGCGCGCTTCGGCATCGCGCCGGCGACCATCGCCGCCACCCTGGACCAGGCGCGCTTCCGCGACGACGTGGTCGCGCTGATGTCGCGGCCGGCCGAGCGGGTGAAGCCATGGTCCGAGTACCGCCCCAGCTTCATCACCGCCGCGCGCATCGACGGCGGCCGCGCCTTCATGGCCAAGCATCGCCAGTCGCTGCAGCGGGTGGAGGACGCCACCGGCGTGCCGGCCGAAATCATCGTCGCCATCATCGGCGTGGAGACCAGCTACGGCGGCTACACCGGCAAGCACCGGGTCCTGGACGCGCTGTACACGCTGGCGTTCCGCTACCCGCGCAGCGGCAATCCCGAGCGCGCGGCCTACGAGCACCGCCGCGAGCAGTTCTTCCGCGACGAGCTCGCCCAGCTGTTCGCCCTGTCGCGCGAGGAGAACCTGGACATTCCCACGCTCACCGGCAGCTACGCCGGGGCCATGGGCCTGGGCCAGTTCATGCCCTCGAGCTACCGCGACTTCGCGGTCGACGGCGACGGCGACGGGCGCCGTGACCTGTTCCGCAGCTTCGACGACGTGTTCGCGTCGATCGCCAACTACTTCCTCAAGAAGGGCGGGCAGCGCGGCGGCTGGATTCCCGGCGGCGCGGTGGTAGCGCGCGCGGAGCTGCAGCCGGGCTTCGAGGAGTTCAATCCCGAGACCTGGACGCCGGACTACACCCTGGCCGATCTGGCCGCACGCGGTTACCGGCCGCTTGAACCGGTCGCGCCCGACGCCACCGCCACCCTGGTGTCGCTCGAGGGCAGCACCGGCAAGCAGTACTGGCTGGGCTTCCAGAACTACTACGCGATCACCCGCTACAACAATTCCAAGATGTACGCGATGGCGGTGTACCAGCTGTCGCAGGCGATCGCCGGGCGCGAAATCCCTCCCGCATGACGCGCTGGCTGCTGCCGCTGTCGCTGCTGACTTTGGCCGCCTGCAGTTCGGCGCCGAAGAAGCCGGCGGCCGGCGGCTCCAGCCCTGTACGCGTCGGCACCGCGACCGCTGCCTCGCCTTCGGTGGGGATCGATCCGGGCTGCAAGACCTACGCGCCGGCCCAGGAAGACCTCAGCAAGCGCGGCAACTACACCGCCGGCGGCCTGTACGCGCCCGGCGTGTCCGACACCACGCCCGACTACGTGCCTAACGTGGACTGCATTCCCGAGCCGGTGGTGGTCGCGCTGCCTCGCTCGGCGGTCGGCAACCGCTCGCCGTACGCGGTGTTGAACAAGCAGTACCACGTGCTCGACCGGATCGAGGACTACGTCGAGCAGGGCACGGCTTCTTACTACGGCGCCAAGTTCCACGGCCGCCGCACCTCCAACCTGGAGGTGTACGACATGTACGCCTTCAGCGCGGCGCACAAGTCGCTGCCGCTGCCCAGCTTCGCGCGGGTCACCAACCTGGACAACGGCAAGTCGGTGGTGGTGCGGGTGAACGACCGCGGCCCGTTCCACGACGGCCGGGTGGTGGACCTGAGCTATGCCGCCGCGGTCAAGCTGGACATCGTCCGCAAGGGCACCGGCCGGGTCGAGGTGCGCGCGCTGGTGCCGGGCGAAGACGTGCCGCAGCTCGCGGCGGCGCCCGCGCCGGTCAGGACGACGGTCGCCACAGGCGTTCCCGCGCGTATCGAAAGCGGCGCGTCCAGCGCGATGGACTCCCTGGTCGGTAAGTTGCCGGCGGGCGCGGTGGTGGCCGCGGCGGCCTCCGGCACCGAAACCCAGGGCCAAGGCGCGCAGCCGTGGCGCTACCACATGAGGCCGGACGCCGGGAAAACCCCGAGCGCCGACGAATTCGACACCTGGATGCAGTCGCGCGGCGTGCGCGTGGCGACCGGCAGGCCGCAGCCGGCGCTGGCCGCGACGTCGCCTGTCCCGACCCGTGGATCGCAGCCGGTCCTGAGCGCCGCGCCCGCGACCGTCGCCGCTGCGCCCGCCGTACCCGCTTCGACGGCCGCGGACGTGCAGCTGCAGGTGGGCAGTTTCGCCAGCCGCGAAAACGCCGACCGCGCGCTCGCGCGCCTGACCCAGGCCGGGATCGGCGCGACCTTGAGCAACATCGACAGCAACGGGCGCACGCTGTGGCGGCTGCGTGCGCTCGCGCCCGACCTCGCCAGCGTGTCGCAGCTCGCCGCGCGCATCGCGGGATTGGGTTTCGGCCAGCCTCAGGTGGTTCGCGAATAGCGGACCGCCGCCTGCCACCGCAGGCGGCTCGGGCGGCCTCCCCGCCGCCCGTACCCTCGCACAATGCACGGCGCCCATCGTCCGTACCTTCCGGAGTCCGCATCAAGATGAAGTTCCGTTTTGCCCTCGCCGCGCTGGCCACCGCCTCTTTCGGGCTCGCCTTCGCCCAGACGCCCGCCCCACAGCCCGCGCCGGCCGCGCCCGAGGCCGCGCCCGAGGCCGCGGTCGAGATTCCGCCCGCGCCCAAACCGGTGGGCACCGCCTGGATCCTGATGGACTACGCCACCGGCCAGGTGCTGGCGGGCGAGAACTACGACGAGCGGGTGGAGCCGGCCAGCATCACCAAGGTGCTGACCTCCTACGTGCTGGCGGCCGAACAGAAGAACGGCAGGATCAAGCCCGGCGACCAGGTGATGATGAGCGAGCGCGCCTGGCGCGAAGGCGGCGCCCGCACCGACGGTAGCTACAGCGGCTTCGCGGTCAACCAGACCGCGGCCCTGCAGGACATGGAAAAGGGCATGGCGGTGCAGTCGGGCAACGATGCCGCCATCGCCCTGGCCGAACACGCCGCCGGCAGCCAGGAGGCCTTTGCTTCCCTGATGAACAATTACGCGGCGCGCATCGGCATGAAGAACTCCAACTTCGTCAACGCGCACGGCCTGTCGGCTCCGGACCACTACTCGACCGCGCACGACCTGGCCCGCCTCGGCCGCGCGATGATCCGCGACTACCCCGAGGCGTACGCGTACAACAAGATCAAGGAGTTCACCGTCGGGTTCATCACCCAGCCCAACCGCAACCTGCTGCTGTGGCGCGATCCCAGCGTGGACGGGATCAAGACCGGCCACCATTCCGGCGCCGGCTACTGCCTAATGAGCTCGGCCAAGCGCGGCGACCAGCGCCTGATCGCGGTGGTGATGGGCTCGACCTCCGAGAAGCAGCGCGCCGAGGACAGCCTGGCGCTGCTCAACTGGGGCTTCCGCTTCTTCGAAACCCACCGCCTGTACGAGCCCGGCAAGCCGATCGCGCAGCAGCGCGTGTGGAAGGGCGTGCTGAGGGAAGTGCGGCTCGGCGTGGCCCAGCCGCTGCTGCTGAGCGTGCCGCGCGGCCGCTACGGCGACCTCAAGCCGACCATGGACGTGCCCAAGGTGCTGGAGGCGCCGATCGCCAAGGGCCAGGCCATCGGCACGGTCAAGGTCAGCCTGGACGGCAAGCTGGTGGCGCAGTCGCCGCTGGTGGCGATCGCGGCGGTGGATCAGGGCGGGTTCTTCCGCCGCCTGTGGGACAGCTTCTGGATGTGGTGGGAAACCGGCTGAGCGCTTATTTCGATATGACAAAAAAGCCGGCGCAAGCCGGCTTTTTTGTCTTTCGCCGGACCCCGAGGCAGATTGGTGCCGCCGACACGTGACGACCTGACTGAGCGCGCGCAACGGCAACGCCAGTAACAATGCGCCGCACGCCGGATTGACTGCGTGTCGGACGGCAACGCAAGCGTGCTCATCGGCGGCCACGCGCGGCAGGCGATGGCCGCGCCAGCCAGCGCGCCTGCGGCCGACGCCAGGTCCGGCCGCGGTGCTG
>DATHAV010000231.1:0-3381 GCA_035296505.1 Pseudoxanthomonas sp. | reverse complement strand
CTGCGGCGTGGACAGGATCCAGGCCTCGGTGCGGTACGGCGCCGGCGTCGAAGTCCCCCGTTCCGCGCACGTTGTCGTATCCGCCGACGGCGAACGGCGTGATCGCCAGCAGCGGCTGGCGGTAGGCCGGCAGCGTCACCTTGGCGAAGGACGACAGGAAGCGCGGTTCGTTGAAGCTGATCGCCGGCCAGGCCGCGCGTTCGCCGGTCGCGCCGATCACGCGGTCCAGGTGGATGCCGATGGTGCGCTGGCCGCCGACACCCTCGCGCATGGGAGCGATGTACCACGGGACCAGGATCTCCGCCGACCATCCATCCTCGTTTTCGCCGACGGCATGGCGCCAGCTGCCGTCCCAGTCGTTTTCGAAGTTGTTCTCGCTGGTGATCACCTCGTCGGTGATGCCGCCGCCCAGCGAGACGGTGAAGTCGTAGCCGGTGCGGCCATCGCCGTCGTAGTCGACCATCAGGTTGACCCGGTCGACCGCGCCATGTCGTCGCGCCGCGACCGGTCGCGGGTGCGCGGCACGCTGGCCGGCTGCGCGTTCCGGAACGCCACGGCCAATCCCTGCGGCGTGGACAGGATCCAGGCCTCGGTGCGGTACGGCGCCGGCGCGCGGCTCAGCGGCTGGGTCAGCCGGAAATCGTCGACGTACTGGGCGCTGGCCCATTCCTGCGGATCGATGCGTCCGTCGATCTCGACCGACCAGGCGGGCAAGGCCAGACAGAAAGGCAGAACAAGACCGGTCACTGCGCGCATCGACGCTCCCCCATCAGAGCGCGCAAGGTTAGTCGGGCCCGCCCGGTGCAGCGCCCCCCGTTGGTCATGGCAACCCCAGGACCCGGCCGCGCATCGGCCGCGGACGGTCAGAGCCGGTGTACGACGAACCCTTCCTCGCCGTCCGGAAGCCGCAGCCACTGCGGCTGGGCCAGCGCACGGCGTATGTCGGCCAGGCCGGTCTCCCGGTGCTCGCGTATCGCCGCGCCTCCGAACTGGTGGCTCTTGAAGTGGCTGAAATGCTCGCTCTGCCGGTACACCAGGCGCACCACGCTATAGCGGGCGTCCGAAGCCATGGCCTCGGCGGCGCGGAATCTCGCGTCTTCTCCGCGCAGCGCCGGCGCCGTCGCCTCCAGCAGTCCGTGCAGCATGCGGCGGCAGCGGTGTTCGCGCGCCGCACGGACCAGCTCCGCGTCGGGCGCGGCGTGGAGGATGTCCTTCTGCCGCTCCATCACGTCGTTCAGATCGCACGGCGCGCGGCCGGCGGCGCTCCACAGCTCGACCTGGAACGCCAGTGCGTCCTGTCGCGGCTCGGCCTCGAGCACGTAGGACAGCGGGCAGTTCGACGCCACAGTGCCGTCCCAGTACCAGCGGCCGTCGATCTCCACCGCAGGAAAGGACGGCGGATAGGCGCCCGAGGCCAGGACATGGCGCACGTCCAGGCGCATGCGCTCGGTGTCGAAATAGACCATCTGCCCGGATTCGACATCCACCGCTCCCATGCTGACGCGGATGCCGCCGTCGTTGAGGCGGTCGAAATCGACCAGGCGGTCAAGCGTCTGGCGCAGGGGCGCGGTGTCGTACAGGCTGGCGGCCGCCGGACCACCCTGGGAACCCATCAGCGGCCCCGGCCATGGGCGCGGATGGAAGAAACCGCGCTGCCCTTCTAACAGCGAGCGCGACACCTCCCACGCGTCCACCCAGCGGCGCATGCCGCCCTGCATCCGGTCCAGGCCCGCGTCCTGCGGCGTGGTCGGCAGCGGCAGGTTGGGCTGCACGATGGTGTCCCAGAAATCCTGCAGCGCCCGCATGCGCCGCTGCGGAGGATTGCCGGCGATCAGGGCGGCGTGGATGGCGCCGATGGAAATGCCGGCGATCCAGCGCGGCACGATGCCCGCCTCGTCCAGCCCGTGCAGCACGCCGGCCTGGTAGGCGCCGAGCGCGGCGCCGCCCTGCAGCGCGAGCACCACGCCCGGCGCGGCACCCGTGTCCGCACGCGGCGGTCGTTGACTCCTGGTGTTAGCCATGCGCGTGCCCTACTGCATGTGCCAGCCGTGGCTGACGATGACGCTCTGGCCGGTGAGCGCGCTGCTGGGGAACTCGCACAGGAACTTCACCGTCTGCGCCACGTCTTCCACCGTGGTGAAAATGCCGTCCACCGTCTGCCCCAGCATCACCCGGCCGACCACTTCGTCTTCGGGAATGCCGAGCTCGCGCGCCTGTTCGGGAATCTGCTTTTCCACCAGCGGCGTGCGCACGAAACCCGGGCACACCACGTTGGCGCGCACGCCGTGCCTGCCGCCCTCCTTCGCCAGCACCCGCGCCAGGCCCAGCAGTCCGTGCTTGGCGGTGACATAGGCCGACTTCAGCGGCGAGGCCTGGTGCGAGTGCACCGAGCCCATGTAGATCACCACGCCGCCGCGGCTGCCGCCGTCCGCGCCGACGGCGTACATGTGCGGCAGCACCGCCTTGGTGGTCAGGAACGCGCCGTCCAGGTGGATGGCCAGCATCTTCTTCCAGTCGGCGTAGGCGTAGTCCTGGATGGGATTGACGATCTGCACCCCGGCGTTGGACACCAGGATATCCACCGGACCGAACCGCTCCACCGCCTGGGCGATGCCGGCGCCGACCGCGGCCTCGTCGGTCACGTCCATGGCGATGCCCAGGGCGCTGCCGCCTGCATCGTCGATCGCCTGCGCCACGGCGCTGGCGCCTTCGGCGTTGAGATCGGCGATGGCCACGTGCGCGCCGGCCGCGGCCAGCGTGCGCGCGATTTCCCTGCCGATGCCGCTGGCGGCGCCGGTAACGACCGCGACCTTGCCTTCAATCCGCGAAACCATGCTCGATCCTCTGCGCTAGGGAAAAACGACGGCGACCGGCAGCGCGTGCCGCGCATCGTAAGTAACAAGGCCGGCGCCGTTTCAGCGCTTGGGCTGGAGCAGCGTGCCGGTGCACCGGGGCGAACCGCAGCGGCATGCCCAGATCTTCTTCAGGCGCGGGGTGTGGCGCTCTTCCAGGGTGATGCCGTAGTTGTAGGCCAGCTCCTCGCCGGGCTCGATGTCGCGGATCGCCTCGATGAAGATCCGGTCCTTCCTGCGGTCCCTGCCCTCGTATTCCTCCAGCACCGCCTCGCAGTTGGGATCGCAGCTGTGGTTCATCCAGCGGGCGGCGTTGCCGCCGTAGTTGCCGTCGAGCACGTACTTGTCGTTGAGGGTGAACAGGAAGGTGTGGCCGCTGTCGGCCCCGCCGGTGGCACCGCGGTCGGCCTGGGCATGGGTGCGCAGCTTGCCCTTGTACTCGATCAGGCGCTCGCCCTTCTTCAGCGGCTTGACCGCGAACACGCCGTTGCCGTGGATGGCGGATTTCCGGGTAGCGATCTTGCGTGAC
>DATHAV010000230.1:0-5429 GCA_035296505.1 Pseudoxanthomonas sp. | reverse complement strand
CGTCCGGCGGCACCGGGGCGCCGGCGGACGTGGCGCGCTTGATCGTGGGCAGCGGCTGGCCGTGGTCGGCCAGCACCCGCATCAGCGCCGGCGACCCGAACAGCTGGTCGATGCCGAATCGCGCGATGGCCGCGTGCAGCTTGCGCGGGTCCGCATCGGCCGGACGCGTGGGATCCATGTCCGGGATCACCGAGGTCACCCCGAGCGCCGGGTCGAACAGCGCGAACGGCGGGAACGTCGGCAGGTCCACGCCACCGGGCGCGATGCCGAACGCCTGGCGCAGCAGCTCGACCTGGGCCACGAAGTGGCGGTGGCGGTAGACCACGCCCTTGGGCACGCCGGTGGAGCCGCTGGTGAACAGGATCGCGGCGGTCTCGTCCGGCGCGGTGTCGGCCAGCTGCGGGCCGGCATCGCGCCCGTCGGCTTCGGCGCGCGCCAGGGTGATGCCGCCCCATCCCAGGCGGCGGCCGACGGTGACGATGCGGGTGGCGCCGCGCGCCCACCCCAGCGCCACGCGCGCGGCCTGCGCCAGCGGAATGCCGATGAAGGCGTGCGGCTGCGCTTCGTCCAGGCATTGCTTGAGCGCGCGCCTGTCGATGCCCGGATCGACCAGCACCGGCACCACTCCGGCCTTGAACAGCGCGAACATCAGCAGGAAGAATTCCGGCGTCGGCCGCACCATCACCACCGCGCGCATGCCGCGCACGATGCCGTACCGGCCCAGCCCCGCGGCGATGGCGTCGCTGCGCCGGTCCAGCGCGGCGTAGTCCAGCGAGATCGCGTAGCGCCCGTCGCGGCCCGGGCAGCGCATCGCGACCTGGTCGGGGCGTTCGCGCGCCAGCCGCGGCAGAGTGGCGGCGATGTTGCAGGGGCCGGTCATCGCCGCATTGTCGCCGCTGCGGCCAGTTGCGTCAGCCGCCGCGAACCGGACAATGCCGCACCCTGCTCCGTCATCCCTGCCGCATGCATCCCTGCCTGTCCTGCGGTGCCTGCTGCGCGCACTACCGCGTCAGCCTGCACTGGTCCGAAGCCGAGCCCAGCCTGGGCGGGCGCACGCCCGCGGCGCTCACCGAGCCCTGCGGCCCGCACGTGCTGGCCATGCGCGGCACCTGGCAGGCGCGGCCGCGCTGCGTCGCGCTGATCGGCAAGGTCGGCGGGCGCGTGGGCTGCGGCATCTACGAACAGCGCCCTTCGCCCTGCCGCGAGCTGCAGGCCTCGTGGCAACACGGCGCGCCCGAACCGCAGTGCGATCGCGCGCGCGGCGCGTACGGCCTGGCGCCGCTCACGCCGGCGGACTGGATCGAACGCAATCCCCCGGCGATTGGATAGGCGCGCTACAGCGGGTTGCGATCCAGAAAGCGGCGGATGGCCGGCACCAGCTCGGCCTGCTTGTCTTCCAGCACGTAGTGGCCGGCGTCCTCGAACGCGTGCACCTCGGCCGCGGGCAGCGCGGCGCGGAAGCCGTCGAGGAGATGCCGGTCGAACACGAAGTCCTGCAGCCCCCAGCCGATGAAAGCGGGACGGTCGGCGAACTCCGGCAGCCGGCGCGCGGCTTCCCGCACCAGCGGCCACGCCCGGTCGCCCGCGCGCAGCGGAATGTCCTGCATGAAGCGCACGGTGGCGATGCGGTGGTCCCAGCTGTCGTAGGGCGCGACGTAGGCGCGGCGCACGTCGGCGGGCATTCTCTTGGCGACACCGAGGTAGGAGGCGCCGCCGGAGAACGCGTTGAAGCGGCGGATCAGGAATTCGCCCAGCGCCAGGTCGCGGCCCAGCGACAGCTGCCACGGCATCTTCTTGGCCGCCGGCAGCGGGAACGCGGACGTGTTGGTGATCACCAGCCGCCTGACCTGGCGGGCGTGGGACAGCGCCCAGCCGAAGCCGATCATCCCGCCCCAGTCGTGCACCGCCAGGGTCATGGGTCCGCCGATGCCCAGGTGGTCGAGCAGCGCGGCCAGATCGTCCACCCGCGACTGCAGCGTGTAGTCGTAGCGAGGCGAGGCGCCGGGCGCGTCGCCGGGCTTGTCCGAGAACCCCATGCCGATGTGGTCGGGCACGATGCAGCGGTAGGCCTTTCCGAACGCCGGATCGCGCAGCGCGCTCACCAGGTTGCGCCAGTAATAGCTCCACGACGGATTGCCGTGCAGCATCACCACCACCTCCCCGTCGCGCGGACCCTCATCGAGGTAGCTCATCGACAGACCGGGACGGACCTCGAAGCGCCGCGGGGTGAAGGGGTAGCCCGCTAGGTTCATGCGCGTCGCCGTAAATGCAAAGGGCCGGCGAACCGGCCCCGAAGGTCCTGCCGCATGGCCGTTACCAAACCACCTCGGCCATCGAGCAGTTCAGGCCCGAGCCGATGCCCAGCAGGGCGATGCGGTCGCCCTTCTTCAGGCGGCCCAGCTCCTTGAGCTTGCTCAGCACGATGGGCACGCTGGCCGGACCGATGTTGCCGTGCTCGCCGAAGATGGTCAGGACCTTCTTCGGGTCGATGCCGAAGGCCTTGATGAATGCCTGGGTGTGCACCTGGCTGACCTGGTGGATCACGAACTGGTCCAGTTCGTCGACCGCCCAGCCCAGCGCCAGCTTGGCCGCGACGAAGGTCTTCTGCGCCAGCTTCAGGCCTTCGATCAGCAGCATGCGGGTGTCGGTGACCATGCGGTCCAGGTTGCCGCGGCACAGTTTGTTCCACTCGGTCGCCGCGCGGTTCACGCCGCCCTTGTAGCGCGGCGCGTCCGGCGCCAGTTCGCTGCGCGACATCACCATCGCGGCGGCGCCGCAGCCCAGGGTCAGGGTGGCGAGCTCGTTGCGGAACTGCTCCTCGGTGACGTCTGGCGCCTTCATCCGCTCCAGGGTCATCTTGTAGGCCAGGTTGGCGGTTTCGCCATCGACCACGAGCGCGTAGTCGATATCGCCGCGCTCGATCATCCGCGCGGCGATGTCCATGCCGTTGATGAAGGCCAGGCAGGCGTTGGCGACGTCGAAGTTCTGGCAGTTCTCGCCCAGACCGAGATTGCCGGACACGATGCTGGCGGTGGACGGCTCGAGGTAGTCGCGGCTGACCGAGGTGTTGACCAGCAGTCCGACCTGGCTGCCGTCGATCCCGGCATCGTTCAGCGCCTTGCGGGCAGCTTGCGTGGCCACGTCGGAAGACAGGGTGTCGTCGTCCCACAGCCGGCGCGCGTGGATGCCGGCGATGTCGCCCAGCACGTCCGTACGGATCCCCAGGCGCTCGAGCGTGGGCTGGAGCTGCTCGTTGATGTCCTTGGAAGTCAGCGTGTGCGGCGCATCGATATGCGCCAGTCCCGCGATGGAGACGTTCTGGAAAAGCATCGGAATCGGTGCCGGCTGGCCAAATGGCCGCCAAGGGTACCGGCTTCCGCGGCCGGTCGCACCTGCGCGGGATCACGGAACGTCCAGGCGGACGCGGCGCGGGGATGAGCGCCCGCAAGGATGGGTCGGATCAGCCCGGGCAGCGCCACGCGGCAAAGCGCTGGGTGCCGTCGGCGGGCTCGCCCAGCGCCTGCACCGTATTGGCCTGGAGGCCCGGGGCTTCGTTGCGGGCCAGGGTCTCGAGCTCGTCGCGAACGCGCAGCTGGTTGCGCTCGTAGAACGCCACGCTGTCCTTGACCGACACCGCGCCCTCGCCGCGCTTCTCGCACCCGGCCGGTGCCGCGCCCGGTGCAATTACCCTGATCGCGGCCGCTTCGGGCGCCATCGGCACCCAGGTGCAGCCGGACACGGACAGAACAAGGGCGGCGGTCGCGAAGAGGCGCATGCGGGGAATCCTGTGCGGAAGAATCGGGGCGAGTATGGAATCGAAGCGGTGAACGGGCGACCAAGGCTCGAAGGATTGCGGCGGCGGCAAAACCGGCGGCGCCTCGGCTCCTCGCTGCGCCGGACATGGCCGATGCGCGCAGGAGCGGTGTTCCCGCTCCCGCGCCAGCGACCCTTTCGCGACTACTCCGCCGGCGCGACCGGCTTGCCGTCGGCGTCCAGCACCTGCACCGGCCCCAGGTCGAGCGCGCGAACCGGCGCTTCGATCCTAGCCAGGTCGCCGACGACCACATAGGTCAGCGCCTGCGGGCGGATGAGGCTGGCCGCGGCCTGCACGGCGTCGGGAGTCATGGCCTGGTTGCGCGCTTTGTACCGCACGATGTAGTCGTCCGGCCGGCCGTAGCGCTGGTTCCTGGCGATCTGGCTCAGGACCGCGCTGGCCGTTTCGTAGGCGCCGGGAAGCTCGAGGGTATTGGCGGCGCGGATCTTGGCGATTTCCGCCGGGGTGGCGGGTTTTTCGCCCTTGGCGAAGGCGGCGATCTCCGACTTCAGCTCGGCGATCGACTCGGCGATCTTGTCGCTCTGCACCGCGGCCGAGGCGAACCACGGGCGCTGGCCCAGCGCGTTGCTGGCGTTGCTGTAGGAGCCGTAGGCCCAGTGCTTGTTCTCGCGCAGGTTCATGTTGAGCCGCGAGCTGAACTGCCCGCCGAGCACGCCGTTGGCGAAGTCGAAATCGATGGTGCCGTCGCTGCGGGTCGAGGGCACCAGCTGGCCGACGTAGACGTTGGACTGGATCGCGCCGGGCTGGTCGATCAGGAACACGCGCGAGGCCGAAGGCAGGGCGACGGCGGCGATCTCGGGCACCTTGGGCGCGCTGCCGGCGGTCTTCCAGTCGCCGAAGCGCGCCTCCAGCAGCGGCAGCAGTTCGGCCAGGGTGGTATCGCCCACCACGACGATCCGCGCCTTCTCCGGCTGCAGCCACTTGGCGTGGTAGCCGACGAGGTCGTCGCGGGTGACCGAAGCAATCGAAGCCTCGGTGCCGCTGCCGGTGAAGGGAATGGCGTACGGGTGGCCCTGGCCGTACAGCAGCGGCGGCATCACCCGCAGCGCGGCGGTCTGGGGCCGCGCCTTTTCCTGCTTGATGCCGGCGATCCAGGTCGCGCGCACGCGTTCGATCTCGGCCGGGTCGAAGGTCGGGCGGCGCAGCACGTCGGCGTAGAGGTCCAGCGACTCCGGCAGCTTGTCCGACAGCGCCGACAGCCCCACCGCGGCATGGTCGAGGCCGGTGCCGACACCGATCTCCGCACCCAGGTCCTCCTGACGGGCCGCCAGCTCCAGCGCGCTGTATTCGCCGGCGCCGTCGTCCAGCATCTCCATGGCGAAGTTGGCCAATCCCAGCTTGCCGCCGGCATCGACGGTGTAGCCGCCTGGGAATTCCATGTTCATCTGCACCACCGGCGCCTCGTGGCGCTCGGCCAGCAGCACCTGCATGCCGTTGGACAGGCTGGCGCGCTGCACGTCGGGGAAGCTCAGCTCAGGGAACGCGCTGGTCTTGGGCACGCCGGCGCTGCGGTCGACATCGCTGGGCACGGTCTTGAACTTCGGATCCACCGGCGGAATCGCGGCCGGCGTGGTCGCGGGCGCGGCGATCACTC
>DATHAV010000229.1:0-4588 GCA_035296505.1 Pseudoxanthomonas sp. | reverse complement strand
TCCCTGCGCTGGCGCTCGAAGCTGGCCTGCATCTGCCGCTGGCGCAGCAGTTCAGCATGGCGCCGGCGGATGCCGTCGGCCGCCTCCGGGCTCACCGGCTGGCCGTCCAGCTCGCGGTCGCTGGCGGTCTGCAGCAGCGTGACCAGGCCTTCGCGCAGGCTGGTGACGTTGTAGGCCGACATGCGGATGCTGTTGTCGACGATGCCGGTGCGCTCGGTGAACACCCGCCTCAGCTCGTCCTCGCTGGGGTAGGACAGCAGCATCGCCTGGTCGGTGCGACGGCGGGTTTCGACCGCCGCCTGGTCCACCTGGCGCTGGAATTCCTCCGACGCCGCCCGTGCCCGCTCCTCCTCGCTCAAGGCACGGCCGACGGTGGCCGTGCGCATGCCGTTCCTGACGCTGATTTCCTCCCGCGCCCGGTTCACCGCCTCGGCCGGCAGCGCATCGCTGCACACGCGCCGGCCGTTGTCGTCCCAGCAGTAGAGCCTTTTTTCAGGTCCTTCGGTTCTGTTCTGGGCCGGCGCCGATGGCGCCATCGCCAAGACGATGGCCAGCAGCCACAGTGGATTCTTCGGCATGTCGGCAGCCCCTTACCTGCTCAGTCCGATGGATCGCTGCCGTAGCTGGCTCGATAGGCCAGCAGGCGTTCGCGGTGGGCTACAAGGTCATCGCTTTCGCCGGCGAATGCAAGCAGGTCGTGCAGGTTGGCGACGGCCACCACCGATGCACCGGTATCGGCGGCGATGCGCTGAGCCGCGGACTGGCGTGCGTCTTCCGGGCCGTCGGCGCCGGCGAGCGCTTCCTGTCGGTCCAGCGCCACCACGATGCCCGCCAGGGTGCCGCCGCCGGCTTCGATCAAGCCGGCCGCCTCGCGCACCGCGGTGCCGGCGGTGATCACGTCGTCCACCACCAGCACCCGTCGGCCCTCCAGCGGCGCGCCGATGAGCAGGCCGCCTTCGCCGTGCGCCTTGGGTTCCTTGCGGTTGAAGGCCATGGGGAGGTCGCGCCCGCGACGCGAGAATTCGCACGCCAGCGCGGCCGCCAGCGGGATGCCCTTGTAGGCCGGGCCGAACAGCAGGTCGAAACCGAGTCCCGCCTCCTCCAGCGCGTCGGCGTAGCACGCCGCCAGCAGCGCCAGCGTTTCGCCGCTGTCGAAGCGCCCGGCATTGAAGAAATAGGGACTGATGCGCCCGGACTTGAGCGTGAACTCGCCGAAGCCCAAGGCCTGCACGCGCAGCGCCAGACGCAGGAATCGGCTTCGATGGTCGCTCATATCGATGCTAGTCCGGAATGAATGGGTGCTGCGAAAAGGATACGCCGGCCGCGCCCGCGTCGCCCCGGCCGGTGACCCTGACGCGGGACGGATCGGAATCGGTACGATCGGGTACCCTTGGCCGCGCCGTCCGTTCCTTCCGAGTCAGGTCCGATCCAGTGCGAATCATCAGCTTCAACGCCAATGGCCTGCGTTCGGCCGCCAGCAAAGGGTTTTTCGACTGGTTCGGCAGCCAGGAGGCGGACGTGCTGTGCGTGCAGGAGACCAAGGCCCAGGAGCACCAGCTGGCCGGCAGCGAGTTCCGGCCCGCCGGCTACACGGCGCGCTTCCGCGATGCGTCGACCAGGAAGGGCTACAGCGGCGTGGCCGTCTACAGCCGGCGCGAGCCCGACCAGGTGCTCGCTTCGCTGGGCTGGCCGGAGTTCGACGAGGAGGGCCGCTACCTCGAGGCGCGATTCGGCAACCTGAGCGTGGTGTCCCTCTACCTGCCCTCGGGCTCCTCGGGCGAGCTGCGGCAGGGCTACAAGTTCAGGGTGATGGACTGGCTCAAGCCGATTTTCGATCAGTGGCTGCGCAGCGGCCGCGACTACGTCCTGTGCGGCGACTGGAACATCGTGCGCTCGCGCCTGGACATCAAGAACTGGACCTCGAACCAGAAGAACTCGGGCTGCCTGCCCGCCGAGCGCGACTGGCTCAACGCCCTGTGCGCCGACGACGCCTGCTGGGTCGACGCCTACCGCGCGCTGCACCCGCAGGGCCAGGACTACACCTGGTGGAGCAACCGCGGCTCGGCCCGCGCCAACAACGTCGGCTGGCGCATCGACTACCAGATCGTGGCTCCTTCGCTGCGCGAACGCCTGAGAGCCTGCTCCATCTACACCGGCGAGCGCTTCTCCGACCACGCGCCGTTCAGCGTGGACTACGCTTGATGTCGAACGCCGCTGGATCCGCAGCCCGCCGCCGGCGCAGGCCTTGGCGCGAGGTGCTGGCGAATTTGAGTCAGCCCAAAGTGATGGTGATGCTGCTGCTGGGCTTCAGCTCGGGCATTCCCATCTACTTGGTGGGCAATACGCTGGGCTTCTGGATGCGGGAAAACGGCATCGAGCTGTCGACGATCGGCTTTCTTTCCTGGGTCGGCCTGGCTTATTCGCTGAAGTTCCTTTGGGCGCCGCTGGTCGACAAGCTGGATGCGCCGCTGACGGGCCGCTGGCTGGGACGCAGACGCGGCTGGATGCTGTGGTCGCAGGTGGTCGCGGGGGCGGCCTTGATCGGCATGGCGTTGATCGAACCTAGGGAAGGCCAACTGGCGCTGGCGGGATTCTCGCTGGACCATCTGGTGGTGTTCGGCGCGATGGCGCTGGTGGTGGCATTTGCGTCCGCCACGCAGGACATCGTGATTGACGCGTGGCGCATCGAAAGCGCGGACAACAATGAACAACAAGGGCTGCTGACTTCGACATCCGCGCTTGGATACCGCGGCGCGCTGCTGGTCACCGACTCGCTGATCCTGATCTTCGCCGCAAGTATCGGCTGGTCGTTGTCCTACCACATCATGGGTGCACTGATGGCGGTAGGCGTGCTCGCCACGCTCATGGCACGCGAGCCAGGGGCGACTCGGCAAGCGGCAGCATCGGACGCGAAGCTGTTTACCCCACGCGGGCTGTTCGACGCGTTGATCGGTCCGTTCGTGGCCTTCTTCAAGCAGCACGGGAAATGGGCGATGCTGATGCTGCTGGCGATCAGCCTGTACCGGCTTCCGGACTTCGTGATGGGACCGATGGCCAATCCTTTCTACGCGGACCTGGGCATCGGTAAGGAGACCGTGGGTGCGGTGCGCGGATCGATTGGGCTGGTGGCCACCCTCGTAGGCATCGCCGTGGCTGGACTGAGCGCTGTGCGATTCGGCTTCATACCTACCTTGTTGGCAGGCGCAGTGCTGGGTCCTGGGTCCAACCTGGCCTTCGCCTATCTGGCTCTGCACGGCGCCGATGCCGGCGTGTTCGGCGCCACAATGGTGATTGACAATTTCTGCGGTGGCTTTGCCGGCGTCGCATTGATCGGATACATGTCCAGTCTGACCAGTATCGGTTACACGGCCACCCAGTACGCGCTGCTCAGCTCTTTTTACGCGCTGCTGGGAAAAGTTCTGAAAGGGTGGTCCGGCGTGAGCGTGGAGTACTTGGCGCAAGGACGAACCTTGTTGGAAGGTTACAGCCTGTTCTTCACCGGCACGGCGCTGCTGGGCATCCCGGTGCTGGTGTTGTGCGTGTTGCTGGTATGGCGTCACCGCATTGCGCCCCCACGGGCGGACCCTATCGACTTGCCGAACGCATAACGTCCGCGAATCAGGCGACTCTATGCACCGCAGGTCGAAATGGCGCCTCAGAAGGCACGGCGAGCACACGATTGCATTAGTCTCAAGGGCATCGACCAGCACGGACCGGGGACATCGCGGTGCCGCCGCCGCACGGGCTACGACATCCAGGAGACCCTGATTCACCTCAAGTACGGTCTTTTCACGTGCGAAAGCGAGGCGCGCAGGGCTTCCAACGCCAAGAAGATGGATGTACCTACGGGACGCCGTCGTTGCGCTTCGCGATGGGGCGCCCGGACACGGGTCCTGATCCGCAGGCTAGGCGGGGTAGACAACCCCCAGCACCCGCGGACCACGCGCGCCGCTTACGCTGGGCAGATTCCCGGGCCGTCCCGCCAGCGTTTCCCGCGCCAGCCACGCAAAGCCCATCGCCTCGACGTAGTCGGGGTCCAGCCCGTACGCCGCGGTCGACTGCACCGCCGCCTGGGGCAGGCGTTCGGCGATCGCCGCCATCAGCGCCGGGTTGTGCACGCCGCCGCCGCACACCAGCACGCGCGCGGTACTCGGCTGCGCCGTGTTCAACGCATCGGCGACGGTGGCCGCGCTGAGCGCCAGCAGCGTGGCCTGCACGTCGGCAGGAGAGGGCGCAAGGCCGTCCAGCCGCGCCTGCAGCCAGCGCAGATGGAAATGCTCGCGCCCGGTGCTCTTGGGCGGCGGCAGCGCGAACCATGGATCGTCCAGCAGCCGCGCCAACAGGTCGGGATCGATGCAGCCAGCGGCGGCGAGTGCGCCGCCTTCGTCGTAGCCGCGGCCGGTGTGCCGCTGGCACCAGGCATCCAGCAGCGCATTGGCGGGTCCGGTATCGAAGCCACGAGTTTCCCCGGCCGCCGGCAACAGAGTGAAGTTGCCGATGCCGCCAAGATTGAGCACCGCGCGATCCTCGGCATCGCTGCGCAGCAGCGCGCCATGGAACCCGGGCATCAGCGGCGCGCCGTGGCCGC
>DATHAV010000228.1:0-4386 GCA_035296505.1 Pseudoxanthomonas sp. | reverse complement strand
GCTGATGGTGGCGACGCTGCTGTGGATGGAGTGGGGCAGGTTCAACGCGCAACCGCCCGCGGACGCCACTCCCGCGGCGGTCGCGGCCCCGGCCGCCGCGGGGGACAGTACCGTGCCGGGCTTGCCGTCCCTTCCCGCCGCCGCTCCGACTTCCAACACCCCGATCACCTCGGGCACCGTGCCCGCGCCTCCGACCATGCCGGCGCTGCCCGCCACCGCCACCCCTGCAGGCATGCCGCGCGTGGTCGCCAGCTCCGACGTGCTGCGCCTGACCTTGGACGGGGGCAGCGTGCTTGCCGCGGACCTGCTGCAGTACCCGCAGACACGCGCCGAAGGCAGTCCGCCGGTGCGCCTGCTGAGCGAGGAGGGCAAGGATCTATACGCGGCGCAGAGCGGCTGGGTCAGCGGCAGCGGCGATGCGCCGAGCCACGAGCGCGGTTTTCAGCCCGAGCGGGCGGCTGGCGAGGTATCGCTGGCGGCGGGGGAAGACCGTCTGACGGTGCCTTTCATCTGGAACGGCCCCACCGGCGTGTCCATCCGGCGCATCTACACCCTGGAGCGCGGCAGCTACGTGGTGCGGGTGCGCGACGAAGTGGTCAACCGCGGCGACTCGCCGTGGCAGGGCTTCGTCTACCGCCAGCTGCTGCGCGTGCCGCCGCGGATCAAAACTGGAATGACCAACCCGGAGTCCTTCAGCTTCTACGGCGCGACCTGGTACAGCCCGGACGGCGGCTACCAGCGTCGCAAGTTCAACGAGGACTTCCTCGAGGACGGCCGCGTCGAAAAGCAGACCCGCAACGGCTGGATCGCGCTGCTGCAGCATCACTTCTTCACCGCATGGATTCCCGCCGCGGAAGACACCGTCACCATCTCGCTGGACGCACCGGCGGGGGGCCGCCAGGCGCTCATCCGCGGGATAGGCCCCGGCGTACAGGTCGCCCCGGGGCAGCAGGCGGCCACCGAGGCGCGCCTGTACATCGGACCCAAGCTCATAGAGCAGATGCAGGCGCAAAACGTGCCGGGCCTGGACCGTGCCGTGGACTACAGCCAGTTCTCGATTTTCGCCCTGATCGGCCAGGGCCTGTTCTGGGTGCTGAGCCACCTGCACAGCCTGTTCGGCAACTGGGGCTGGTCGATCATCGGGCTGGTGGTGCTGATCAAGCTGGCCCTGTACCCGCTCTCGAAGAAGCAGTACCAGAGCTTCGCCAAGATGCGCCAGTTCCAGCCGCGCATCGCCCAGCTCAAGGAGCGCTACGGCGACGACCGCCAGAAGTTCCAGACCGCGATGATGGAGCTGTACAAGAAGGAGAAGATCAATCCGATGGGCGGGTGCCTGCCGATCCTGGTGCAGATGCCGGTGTTCCTGGCCCTGTACTGGGTGCTGGTGGAATCGGTGGAGCTGCGCCAGGCGCCCTGGTTCGGTTGGATCCAGGATCTCACCGCGCGCGATCCCTACTTCATCCTGCCGGTGCTCAACATGGCGGTGATGTACCTGACCCAGAAGCTGACGCCGAGTCCGGGCATGGATCCGCTGCAGCAGAAGATGATGCAGTTCATGCCGCTGGTGTTCGGGGTGATGATGGCCTTCTTCCCCTCCGGCCTGGTCCTGTACTGGGTCACCAACGGCGCGCTGGGCCTGCTGCAGCAGTGGTGGATGATCAGGCGCCACGGAGCGCCGCCGGCGGTCAAGGCGACCGGCAAATGATCCCTTCCGACGCCCCTCGCTGCCGGCCGTCGTCGCTGCAGGATTGAATGGCCGCATGGCCGCCACCGACACGATCGTCGCCATCGCCACCGCGCCGGGCGCCGGCGGGGTCGGAATCGTGCGTCTTTCCGGGCCGGCGGCGCTCGAGATAGCCGCACGCCTGTGCGGCCGCGGACTGACCCCGCGGCGTGCGCATCGCGTGCGTTTCGACGATCCGCTGAACCGGGAAACCATCGACGACGGCATCGTCCTGGCGTTTCCCGCGCCCAACAGCTTCACCGGCGAACACGTGGCCGAACTGCAGGCCCACGGCAGCCCGGCCGTGCTGCAACAGCTGGTGGCGCTGTGCTGCAGGCTCGGCGCGCGCGCCGCACGTCCGGGCGAATTCAGCGAGCGCGCCTTCGCCAACGGACGCCTGGATCTGGCGCAGGCCGAAGCCATCGCCGACCTGATCGCGGCATCGGACGTGCGGGCCGCCCGCGCCGCGCGCCGCGCGCTGGAGGGCGTGTTCTCGCAGCGGGTCGAAGCCATCGCCAAAGCGCTGCTGCGGCTGCGGGTGCACGTGGAGGCGGCGATCGACTTCGCCGACGAGTCGCTGGACACGCTGGGCGGCGTCGAGATGCGTGAACAGCTGGCCCAGGCGCAGGCGCAGCTCAAGGACCTGATGGCGGCAGCCGAACGGGGGCGTCGGCTGCGCGATGGCCTGCACGCGGTGATCGTGGGCCCGCCCAACGTCGGCAAGAGCTCGCTGCTGAACGCACTGGCCGGCAGCGAGCGGGCCATCGTCGCCGATATCGCCGGCACCACCCGCGACACCCTCCATGAAACCGTGCGCATCGACGGGCTGGAGCTGACCTTGGTCGACACCGCCGGTCTGCGCCGGGGCGGCGACGCGATCGAACGCGAAGGCATGCGCCGCGCTCGCCAGGAGCTGCAGCGCGCCGACCTCGCCTTGGTGGTGGTGGACGCGCGCGCGCTGGCGGCGGCGGCCGAGGAGCTGGAGAACGCGGTGCAGGGGGTGCCGCTACAGCTGTGGATCCACAACAAGAGCGACCTGCTGACCGACCCGCCGGCCGACGACGAACGCCGGGTATTCGTCTCGGCGCAAGACGGCCGGGGGCTTGACCGACTGCACGCGAGATTGCGGACCATTGCCGCCGCAGGCGCCGGCGAGAGCAGCGACGGCGAATTTTCCGCCCGCGCCCGGCATGTCGAGGCGCTGCAGCGGGCGCAGGCGCATGCCGCCGTGGCGAAGCGTGAGCTGGATCACGAACGGCTCGAACTGGCGGCCGAAGAATTGCACCTGGCCCACGATGCCATGGGCGAGATCACCGGAAAGGTTTCGGCGGACGACATGCTCGGGCGCATTTTCGCCAGCTTCTGCATCGGCAAGTAGGCATCTTAGGAAGTGGACAAGGTAGGGCATGCCGCAAGCTGGGCGGACCGTCGGGTTCACTGTTGTCATGGGGATTACACGCATGTCCGTTTGCACCAAGTCCAAGCACACGAAGTTCAAGAACGCAAAGTTCAAGAAAAACACGCGGTGGGCCGCACTGCTGCTGCTCGCCCTGGCCGCCTGCTCCAAGGACGAACCGGCGGCCGACGCGGCCGCGCCGGCCGCCACGCCTCAAACCAGGACCGCAGCATCGCCGCCGCCGGCTCCGGCAGTGTCGGCGGAGGTCCGGGCGATGGGCACCGATGATCTGCGCGCCGCGGCCGCCAAGGCGCTGGGCGAAAACCGCATCTACGCACCGGGCGGCGACAACGCCGTCGAGTACTACCTGGCGCTGCGCGACAAGCTGCCCGACGACCCGGGTGTGGCCAGCGCGTTAACCGATCTGATGCCCTACACGCTCATCGCTGCCGAGCAAAGCATCGGCCGTGGGGACTTCGCCGAAGCCCAGCGCCTGGCTGCGCTGATCGAAAAAGCCGACATCAACGCCGCGGCGCTGCCGCGCCTGAAGCGGGCCCTCGCCAACGAAAAGGAAGCCGCCGAAGCCCGTGGGATGACCGATGCTGCGCAGGCCGAACCCACCGCTCAGGCCAACGTGCTGGAACAGCAGCGCGTCGCCCAGCAGGCCGAGCAGCAGCGCGGCGCCGCCGAGGCGCAGGTCGCCCAGGAACGCAGGGCCGCTGCCCGGGAAGCTGAAGCCCAGCGCGCCGCGACCGCGCAACGCGCCACGGCGCAGCGGGACACCACCGCTCGCGCCGCCGCCGCTCCGCCGCCTGCCCCGGCCGCCGCCGGCAACCCCGCCGCCGCCGCTCCTACGACCGGCACCGCTACCGCGCCCGTGCTGCGCGTGGTCAGCGCGCCGCCGCCGCGCTATCCGTCCGAAGCGCTGCGCGCGGGCACCTCGGGCGAGGTGGTGGTGGAGATCACGGTCGGCCCGGACGGGTCGGTGACCAACGCGCGCGTGGTGCGCGCCACGCCTTCGCGCGTGTTCGATCGTGAAGCGCTCAATGCCGTGCGCCGCTGGCGCTTCGAGCCAATGGATTCGGCCACGACCACCCGCCGTACCATCGCCTTCGATCCGGGTTGATTCGCCGGCTTGGAGTCCATGCGGAAGAGGCGAATATCTCCGCCCCTTCCCGCTGCATGTCCGACCTCAGGCGCTGATCGCCAGCCGCTCCTGGTGGTAGCGGCGCACCGCCGCGAACCACAGCAGCGCGGCCAGGCCGAA
>DATHAV010000227.1:0-8357 GCA_035296505.1 Pseudoxanthomonas sp. | reverse complement strand
AGGTCGCGGTCGAATTCGATGGCGGTGAGCTCACCGTGTTTCCTCAGCAACGGAAGCGTGATCGCGCCCTGGCCTGGCCCGATCTCGACCAGATGGTCGCCGGGTTTGGGATCGATGGCGAGCACGATCATGTCGACGATGTTGCGATCGACCAGGAAGTGCTGTCCCAGCGATTTTTTCGGCGGAGCCTTGAAGGATGACATGGCCGCATTATGAGGGAGCGGGAAGCGAGGCGGCTTGCGGTTCGACTCGGCGCGCAAGCTACAAGGGAAACGGCCACGCTTGATTGATCCAGCTGCTTCGCTCGCCAGCCCATGCCGGGATTGGTCGCTCGTAATCCGAGGCTGACGTTCGGCGCCAGCCTCGAACGCAAGAGAAAAACCCCTCCGCCGTCAGCCTCGGCGCAACCGCCTCAGCATCGCGATGCGCGCGCAGGTTTCGACCGCGGCGAACAGGCTGGAAGGATCGGCCACGCCTTTTCCGGCGAGCTCCAGCGCGGTGCCGTGATCGACGGCGACGCGCGGATAGGGCAGGCCCAGGGTCAGGTTCACCGCCTGCTCGAAGCCGCTGTACTTGAGCACCGGCAGGCCCTGGTCGTGGTACATCGCGACCACTGCATCGAAACCGCGCAGCTTCTGCGGCAGGAACGCGGTATCGGCCGGCAGCGGCCCGACCAGGCGCATCCCTTGGCCACGCAGACGCTCGATTACCGGCGCGACAACCTCGGTTTCCTCGCGGCCCAGACGGCCTTCCTCGCCCGCGTGCGGGTTGAGGCCCAGCACCGCGATCGTCGGCGCGTCGATGCCGAAGTCACTGCGCAGCGCCGCATGGGTGATGCGCAGTGCGCGGGTGAGCGCGTGCCCGGTGATGGCGTCGGGCACCGCGCGCAGCGGCAGGTGGGTAGTGACCAGCGCCACCCGCAGCAAGTGGTTAGCCAGCATCATCACCACCTCGCAGCCGGCTCGTTGGGCGAGCAGTTCGGTGGTGCCGGTGTAGGCGATGCCGCCGGCGTTGATCGCGGCCTTGTGCACCGGACCCGTCACCAGGCCGTCGAGTTCGCCTTGCAGGCATGCGTCGGAGGCCTGCTGCAACGCCTTGATCACCGCCGCTGCATTGGCCGGCTCGGTGCGGCCGAAGCGCGATGCGGCCGCATTGGGCACCGGATACAGGCGCAGGTCGCCGGGACGTTCGGCGACCTGCGCGGCGTCGATGAGGTTCAGGGGAAGCGCCAGTGCGTGCGCAGCGGCGCGCAAGGTATCGGCATCGGCGAACGCCAGCAGGGTGCAGTCCTCGGACGGCCGCTGCGCGAGGCGCACGCACAGCTCGGGGCCGATACCCGCCGGCTCGCCCGCGACCAGGGCGAGCGCCGGGACCACGTCAGCTGCCGTCGGCGGCGGCCGATTGATTGCCGATGCGGAAGCTGACGTAGGCCTCGCCGCGCAGCTCCTGCAGGAAGCGGCTGTACTCTTCCTCCAGCTTGCGCCGGCCGATGGTCTCGCGCACCTGCGCGCGCCGGGTGGCGTTGGTGGCGTCGGTCTGGCGCGTGTCCAGACGCTGCACGATGTGCCAGCCGGCCTCGGTGCGGAACGGCGCCGACACCTGTCCGTTCTGGATTCCGGTAACGCCCTGAGCGAACGCGGGGCCGAATTCGTTGGGCTCGAACCAGCCCAGGTCGCCGCCTTCGCTGCGGCTGTTGGCGTCTTCCGACGCCTCGCGTGCGAGTTCGGCGAAATCGGCGCCGCCGGCGATACGTGCGCGCAGCGTGTCGATCTTAGCCTTGGCCGCAGCCGGATCCTGGACCTCGGTGACGCGCACCAGAATGTGGCGGGCGTTGTACTCGGTGATGGTGCGCGCCGCCTGGCTGGCATCGCGGACTTCGACCAGCTTGAGCAGCTGGAAGCCGCTAGGCCCGCGCAGCGGCCCTACAACCTGGCCCGGCGACATGCCCTGCAGCAGCTGCGTGAACGCCGCGGGAATTTCGTCCTGGCTGCGCCAGCCCAGGTCGCCGCCTTCCAGCGCGTTGGGGCTGTCGGAATAGCGCACCGCCGCGGCGTTGAAGTCGAGTTCGCCGCGGTCGATCAGGCCCTTCACGCCGACGATCTTCTTTTCGCCGGTGGCGATCTGCTCGGCCGTCGCGCCTTCGGGCAGGCCGACCAGGATGTGGGCCAGGCGATACTGCGTGCCGGCCGCGGCCTGCACGGCCAGAGCGGCGTCGATCTCGGCCTCGCTGACCTGGATGCGGCTCTGGCCGAAGCTCTGGCGCAGGCGCTGCACCGCGATCTCGTCGCGGATGGAGTTGCGGAAATCGGCGAAGGACAGGCCTTCGTTCGCCAGGCGCTGGCGCAGCTGGTCGACGCTCACGCCGTTCTGCTGTGCGACCCCGGCGACCGCGCTGTCGAGCTCCTGGTCGCCGACGCGGATGCCGCTGCTGTTTGCGCGCGCGACCTGCAGCTTGAGCAGCACCAGCCTTTCCAGCACCTGGCGCTCGAGCACGTCGCGCGGCGGCAGCTGCCCCGGCTGGTTGGCGTACTGCGCGGTGATGTTGGCCACCGCGCGGTCCAGCTCGGTCTGCAGGATGACGTTTTCGTCGACGATCGCGGCGATGCGATCGAGGGGCTGCAGGTTCTGGGCGGCCGCGGGCGCGATCGCCAGTACCACGGCCATGAGGCCGGCAAGCAAGGGTCGGAGGGTCATAGTCTTCATGGCATCGAGTCCGGGCCCAGGGAGTTGTCATCCGGGTCGGGTGTGGTGTTGCTGGGGGGGACGAGGTAGAGGTCGTCGCGGTAGTAACCGAGGATAGCACGGCGCAAAGTGCCCTCGGTATCGCGTCCGGCCGAGCCCAGGCCCTTGAGCACGAACTCCACCTGGATCGAGTTGTCCAGGTCGCCTTCGCGGTTTCGCACGTAGCGCCGGGCGAGCGCGCGTACCGCCAGGCAGCAGCTGTCCCACTGCACGCCGCCCAGGATTTCGAGCGGTTTGGAGTCCAGGAGCGAGTAGTAATAGCGGCCGACCAGGCTCCAAGACGGGTTGATCGGATACAGGAACGAGAAATCCGCCTGTTCCAGCAGGGCGCGGCGGTAGCGGTAGTTGAGGTTGACCACGCCGGCGTCGCCGATCAGATAGCGCGTGCGCACGCTGGCCAGGTCCTCACGACGGAACTTGGGATCCCACTGGTAGGAGGCACCGATGCTCCAGCGGTCGGTGGGCGAGTAGTTCGCGTCGGCGACCCACGCCGACTTGCCCTGCTCCACGGGAAGTTCGTTCGGCGCCACCACCAGCGAATCGTCGAAATAGAAGATCTGGCCGATGCTGGCCGACAGTTTCTCGCTGCCGTCCGACTGGCGTATCAGGCGCGTGGTCACCGCCGCGGTTAGCTGGTTGGCGTCGGTCTGACGATCGGGGCCGGTGTAGCGGTTGTCGCGGAACAGCTGGCCCCAGCTGAAGGTGAAGGGCCGGGTGTCGAACAGCGGCAGGTCGCTCTGGTCGCGATACGGGGCGTTGAGGTAGAACAGCCGCGGCTCCAGCGTGTGCAGGAAACGGTCGCCCTTGATCTCGGTATCGCGGTCGAAGAACAGGCCGGCGTCGAGCGAGGCGATGGGCAGGCTGCGCGAGGGGTTGTCGTTGCCGCCCAGCTTCGCGGCCAGCTGGTCCTCCAGCTGGTAGGCGGTGTAGCGCCAGGCCAGCGTCGGGGTCACGTACCAGGCCGCGCCCTTGAGCGGCATCGACACGAACGGCTTCAGGTCCAGCCGGTTGCCGCCGCCGAGACTGCCGTCGGTGTGGTCGAAACGAACCGTCTCTGCCTGCAGCCCCGCGGTGATCCAGCGCCCCAACGGCTGCTCCCAGTTGAGGTACAGGCGCGGCAGTCGGTTGTAGGGAAGGGCCGCTTCGGTCAGGGTGTAGTCGGCCAGCTGCCAGGCATCGGCCATGGCGCCGGCGTTCCAGTAGCGCCCCTGGCCGAACACTCCCGCGGTGCTCACCAAAGTCGCGGCGGACATGCCGTACAGGGAGTTGCCGGAGTCTTCGAGGAAGCGCTCGTCGCTGATCCAGGACACGTTGGCGCGCGCCTGCCAGACACGGTCGATGTTGTGGTAGCCGCTGTAGCGGAACGCGCCGCGGTTGTCCGTGCGCAGCGGGTCGCCGAACGGATTCGGCGCGCCGTTGGCGATGTCCCTTGCGCGATCCTCGACCAGCTCGTCGTTGGGCAGCCAGGTCGCATCCAATTCCCCGCGCCCGCCTTCGTACAGGTAGCGGAACTGTCCGCCCAGCTGGATGCCGCGGTTGGTCATGATGCGCGGCGTGATGGTGGCGTCGTAGTTCGGCGCCAGGTTGAGGTAGATCGGCTGCCGGTAGTCGAAACCGTTGCGGCTCGAGCTGCTGATCGCCGGATACAGCAGGCCGGTGTGGCGACGGTCGTCGATCGGGAAGCGGATGTACGGCACATACAGCACCGGTACCTTGCCCAGCCTCACGGTGGCGCCACGGGCCACGCCCCAGCCGCTGTCGGTGTTGACCTCGATGCGGCGCGAACGCAGCTCCCAGTGGCGGTCGGCCGGGTCGCAGGTGGAATAACTGGAGCCAATCAGCGCGCCCTGCGCGCCCTTCATCTCGATCCGTTCGGCGCCGCCGTTGCCGCGCCGCGACACCAGCTGGTACCGCACATTCTCGACCTGGTGGGTGTCGGCCGCCTGATTGCCGAACGCCCGCTTGGCGATCAGGCGCATGCTCGAGTCCTGGTAGCGCACGTTGCCGTCGGCCACGTAGGTCTCGTTTTCCTGGTCGTAGCGCAGGTTGTCCGCGTTCAGGTATTGGTCGCCGCGGCGTAGCGTGACGTCGCCCTGAAATCTGATGTTCTCCCCATCCGTTCCGCTCTGCGAGTCGCTGTCGATTTGGGTGGGTTGGTCCGGACGGATGGCGCGGGCCTCGGCCGCGTCACTGCCGGCGGCGGGTTCCTTGACCCCCTCGAACATCGGGATCGCATCGCCCAAAGGACAGAGGTCCCAGTTGACCGGCATGTCCTGGGCCACGGCGGGCAAGGCCAGGGCAATGCCGAAGGGAAGGGGCAGCAGACGTAGGGCTCGGCGCACGCGGCAGGAGATCCAGGCGGAAAACGGCGGCTAGCTTGCCCCATCCCTCGCGAGCCGGCAATGAAGGCCATCGGACCACGGTGCGTGCGTTCATCCTGCCGCGGGCAGTCGCGCCGATTACGCGCGCCCGCCGTTGCCTCAGCGCAGCGCGCCCACGTGGGCCACGCTGCACTCGCGCAGCGCTTCGAGGTCGTAGCCGCCTTCCAGCATCGACACCACGCGCCCGCCGGCGTGGCGATCGGCAATGGCGCGGAGCCCACGCGTCAGCCATGCGAAGTCCTCGGTCTCCAGCATCAGGTCGGCCAGCGGGTCGCGCATGTGCGCATCGAAGCCGGCCGACACCATCAGCAGCTGCGGCCGGAACGCGTCCAGCTGCGGCAGCATTTCGTCGGCCCACACGTTGCGGAAGCGGAAGCCCCCGGTGCCCGGGGGCAGCAGCGCGTTGAACAGGTTGCCCACGCCGCGCTCGCCCGGCGCGCCGCTGTTGGGGTACAGCCCCGACTCGTGGCTGCTGAAGTAGGCGACGCGCGGTTCGGCCTGGAAGATGTCCTGGGTGCCGTTGCCGTGGTGCACGTCGAAATCGACGATCGCCACCCGCTCCAGGCCGTGCGCGTCGAGCGCATGCGCGGCCGCGACCGCGATGCTGTTGAACAGGCAGAAGCCCATGGCGTTGTCGCCGGTGGCATGGTGCCCGGGCGGGCGCACGGCGCAAAAGGCCCGGGTGCAGTCGCCGCGCATCACCGCATCGACGGCGGCGACGCCGGCGCCCGCGGCGCGCAATGCGGCGGCCGGCGACTCGCGGCACATGACGGTGTCGGGATCGAGCATGCGATGGCCGCGGAAGTCCGATTTCAGCACTTCGTCCACCAGGCGTTGGCCGTGCACGCGGCGCAGGTCGCCCAGCTTGGCCGGCGGCGCTTCGCGCCACGTCAGGTCGGCATGTTCGCTGCGCAGGCCCTGCAGCACCGCTTCCAGGCGCGCGGGACGTTCGGGATGGCCGGCGCCCGGGTCGTGGGCCAGGCAGGCGGGATGGGTGAAGAGGATCAACACGGCGGCACGATCAGGTCGGAGCGGATCGGCGGCGGCTTGTGCACGGCACGCGCAGCCGCGATCAAGCCTGCCGCCGTTGGTGGCTCCAAAGCACTTCGCCCTGGCCTTCGGCGCGCGCCAGCACGCGCGCCAGCACGAACAGCAGGTCGGAGAGCCGGTTCAGGTAGCGCACGGCCTCCGGGCGAACCGCGTCGTGGCGCGCCAGGGCGACGGTCTCGCGCTCGGCGCGGCGCACGATGGTGCGCGCCAGGTGGCAGCGCGCGGCCGCTTCGCCCCCGGCGGGCAGGATGAAGTCCTTGAGCGGCGGCAGTGCGTCGTTGTAGCGGTCCAGATGGCGCTCCAGGGCGTCGACATCCTCGGACCGGATCGCCGAATGCCCGGGAATGCAAAGCTCGCCGCCAAGGTCGAACAGCTGGTGCTGCACCGTCGTCAGCAGGGCGCGGATGCCCTCGTCGATTCCCGCCACCGCCAGCACCACGCCGATCGCCGAATTGGCTTCGTCCACGGTGCCGTAGGCGTTGACCCGCGCCGAATCCTTGCCAACGCGGGTGCCGTCGCCCAGGCCGGTGGTGCCGTCGTCGCCGGTGCGGGTGTAGATCCTGGAAAGGCGGTTGCCCATGCGAAGGCCAGCGTCAGCGCGCGGTTCCAGTCACTGCCTGCAGCCGCATCGCCTGGACGACGGAGACGTGCACGATCAACGCCAGGCCCACGTAGATCGCGGTGGTGCGCAGGTAGGGGATGAACCAGTCGCTGTAGTTCTTCCACCAGCCGGCGACCGTCGGCTCGATCACGCTGTCGCCGAGCCAGTAGAAACTGCCCTGGCTGAGCAGGTGGCACGCGGCGGCCGACGCGACCAGGGCGCCGGCCAGCAGGAGCAGCGCGCGAGCGGCGCTGGCGGGCCGGTGACGCGCTGCCAGAGCGCCGCCGAGCCACAGCGCCAGGTAGGCCGGCACCAGGAACCAGTACGCGGCCGACATGCAGTAATGGCTCAAGAAATCCAGGCCCTGGCTGCGGATGACCACGAAATCGATCAGCACCGCCAGCGCCATCAGCGCCGGGAACGCCCAGCGGGTCCACTGGCGCAGATAGAAGCCGCCGATGAAGAACACCGCCCAGGATCCGTCGGGAATCGGTCCGAAATGCGTCGCCGCCGTCGGCAGGTGCAGGCGCGTGGCCATCAGCGCGACGAGCAGGGCGAGGACGGTGGCGCGTTGTGCGTTGGTGTTCATGGACGGCTTCTTGGAAACTCAGGGCGACATTCTAGCGGACCGGACGCGGCGATGAGGCGCGACAATGAGGCACGCGCGCGTCGGCTTATCATGGCTCCATGAGCGAGCGACACGATGTACTGATCATCGGCGGCGGCCTGGTCGGCGCCAGCCTGGCCATCGCGCTGGACGGCCTGGGGCTGGACGTGGCGCTGGTCGAGGCCACGCCCGCGGGCGAAATGCCCGCGGTATTCGATCAGCGCAACCTCAGCTTTTCAGCGGCCACCGTCAATGCGCTGGGCGCGCTCGGGGTGATGGACGCACTGCAGGCCCCCACGGGTCCCATACGCCGCATCCACGTCAGTCGCCAGGGCGATTTCGGCAGCGTCAGGCTGGACGCGCGCGACTACGGCCGCGAGACCTTCGGTGAAGTGGCGGTGGCGCGTGACTTCGGCGCAGCGCTGGAAAAGCGCCTGCAGTCCCTGGATCGACTGGTGCGCCACCGGCCGGCGCGGTTCGTGGGGTTCGATGGCGGCGCCGAGGGCGAGGTCCGCTCGGTTCGCGTGCTCGACGACGGCGGCGAACGCATCCTGCGGACGCGCCTGCTGGTGGCGGCCGACGGCAGCCACGGCGCAGTGCGCGACGCCCTTGGCATCGGCAGCAGCCACCACGACTACCGGCAGACCCTGATGGTGGCGCGCGTACGCACCGCGCAAGCGCCCGACGGCATCGCCTACGAACGCTTCACGCGCGACGGACCCACCGCGCTGCTGCCGCGCGGCGATCGCCATTTCGGCGCCGTCCACGCGGTGCCGCAGGCGCAGGCCGAAGCGGTCGCCGCGCTGGACGAGCGCGCCTGGCTCGAACGCCTGCAGCAGGCCTTCGGCTGGCGTGCGGGCCGTTTCCTGCACAGCGGCCCGCGCAGCGCGTATCCCGTATTCCAACGCGTGGCCGAGCGCACCGTGGCGCCGCGGGCGGTGCTGCTGGGCAACGCCGCGCAGACGCTGCATCCGAT
>DATHAV010000226.1:0-1989 GCA_035296505.1 Pseudoxanthomonas sp. | reverse complement strand
GCAAGACCACCACCATGCGCATGCTGTACACGCTGATGAAACCCGACACCGGCCAGGTGCTGGTGGACGGCGTCGACGCCGCCACCGATCCGATCGCGGTGCGGCGCGCGCTGGGCGTGCTGCCCGACGCGCGCGGCGTGTACAAGCGCCTGACCCCGCGCGAGAACATCGCCTACTTCGGCGAGCTGCACGGCATGTCGTCGGCGCAGATCGAGCGGCGCACCCAGGCGCTGTCCGACGCGCTGGACATGGGCGACATCATCGACCGCCAGACCGAAGGCTTCAGCCAGGGCCAGCGCACCAAGACCGCGATCGCGCGCGCGCTGGTGCACGACCCGCGCAACGTGATCCTGGACGAGCCCACCAACGGGCTGGACGTGATGACCACGCGCGCGATGCGCGGCTTCCTGCGCCAGCTGCGCGAGGAAGGCCGCTGCGTGATCTTCTCCAGCCACATCATGCAGGAGGTCGCCGCCCTGTGCGATCGCATCGTGATCGTGGCCAAGGGCAGCGTGGTGGCGTCGGGCACCGCCGACGAACTGCGTGCGCAGACCGGGGAAGCCAATTTGGAGGACGCCTTCGTCAAGGCGATCGGATCGGAAGAGGGACTGTTCGCATGAGCACCGCGTCGGCGAGAAAGGTTTCCGTGGTTTCGACCCTGTGGTCGGTGGCGCGCAAGGAGCTGCTGGAGAATTCGCGCGACCGGCGCACGTTCTTCTTCAGCCTGCTGCTGATGCCGCTGCTGATCCCGGTGCTGCTGCTGGGCGGCGGGTCGCTGGTGCAGAACCGGGCCAAGACGCAGATGGACAAGGTGCTGGAGGTGCCGGTGCTCGGCGCCGACCGCGCGCCCAACCTGGTGGCGTTCCTGGCCACGCAGGGCATCACCGCGGTGCCGGCGCCGGCGGACCTGGAAGCGGCGATCGCGCGCCAGGACGTGGAGGTGGCGCTGGACATCGACGAAGACTTCGCCAGCGACTGGCGCGAGGGACGCCCCGCGCTGGTGGAGATCATGAGCGACAGCACCCGCCAGAGCACGCAGATCCCGGTCGATCGCCTGCGCGCGGCGCTGGCCGGCTACCGCGAGCAGGTCGGGGTGCTGCGGCTGATGGCGCGCGGCATCGATCCGGGCGTCACCCGCGCGCTGAGCGTGGGCAACCGCGACCTCGCCACCGCCGAGGCCAAGCGCGGCATGCTGCTGTCGACCCTGCTGCCGTACCTGCTGATCATGTCGGCGTTCCTGGGCGGCATGGCGCTGATTCTCGACGCCACCGCAGGCGAGCGCGAGCGCCAGTCGCTGGAGCCGCTGCTGGCGACCCCGGCGCAGCGCAGCGCGGTGGTCAGCGGCAAGATCGCCGCCGCCTGCGTGCTGGGCCTGATGTCGCTGCTGCTGACGCTGCTGGCGTTCAAGGCCAGCGCGATGCTGGCCGGGAGCCGCGGGGAGATGCTCGACGTGAGCTTCCTGGCGATGGCCAAGATGCTGCTGATCCTGCTGCCGATGCTGTTCATCGGCACCGCCCTGCTGACGTTCCTGGCGGCCTCGGCCAAGAGCATGAAGGAGGCCCAGGCGCACATGGGGTGGCTGATGCTGCTGCCGATGATCCCGACCTTCCTGCTGCTGATCAATCCGATCAAGGCCGAGGTCTGGCAGTTCGCGGTGCCGTTCCTGGCGCAGAACCAGCTGCTGCAGAAAGTGGTGCGCGCCGAGGCGATCAGCCCCTCGATGTGGGGCATCTACCTGGCGGCGGCGTTCGGCCTGGCCGCGCTGCTGTGGTTCGCGGCGGTGCGCCGCTACCACCAGGAGCGGCTGGCGATCAGCGCCTGAGGGTCGGACATGCGGCGAGCAAGGGTGGAGACATCCACCCTCTTTTTCCTGCATGGAACTCCAAGCCCGCCCGATGACTCAGCCCGGATCGAAGGCGATCGTGCGGCGGGTGGTCGTAGCCGAATCTATCGGCTCGAAGCGCCACCGGCGCACGGCATTGAGCGCTT
>DATHAV010000225.1:0-3247 GCA_035296505.1 Pseudoxanthomonas sp. | reverse complement strand
CAGGTCGGCACGCTCAGCGCGCTGGGGTAGCCGACCTCGCCATTGACCGCGTTGAGGGCATGGATGACGGCGCGGCGGCAGGCATCGCCAGCGGCCCAACTCTTCCGCGGACCGGTGTTGGGAGCGTGCCGGTAGGTGCGGAGCATGCCGTTGTCGATCCAGCTGTGCGACACCGCGTTGACGATCTGCTCCTTGCTGCCGCCCAGCATCCGGGTGACCACGGCGGTGGAGGCGAGACGCACCAGGATCACATGGTCGAGCCCGACCCGGTTGAACGAGTTGAGCAGGGCGTAGCCGCCCTGGATCTCGTGCGCCTTGATCGCCGCGGTGAGCACGTCGCGCACCGTCAGCGCCTGGCCGCCTTCGCGCCCGGCCTTGCGGCTGAGGTAGTCGGCCACCGACAGGATGGCGCCGAGATTGTCCGAAGGGTGCCCCCACTCGGCCGCCAGCCAAGTGTCGTTGAAGTCCAGCCAGCGGATCTGCGCGCCGATGGCGAACGCGCCCTGCACCGGGTCCAGTTCGTGCGAGGTGCCGGGGATCCGAACGCCTCCGTCCATGGTCGCGCCCGGGACGACCGGACCCAGGTGCTTGACGCAGTCCGGGAATTTCATCGCCAGCATCGCGCAGGCCAGCGAGTCCAGCAGCATGTAGCGCGCGGTGTCGTAGGCCTCCTGCGAATCGATCCGGTAGTCGGCGACGTAGTCGGCGATGTCGACCATCGGCTGGTCGGGGGCGGGGCGGACGGCGGAGCGGAGGTCGTGATGGCTCATGCGGGACTCATGGAATGGAAGGCCGGGCATTTTGCCAGATGGGCCGCGGGCACCGCTTCGAGGGACCTCTCGGCCAAGCGTCGACCGTGAGATCGGGGTAATGGAAAACCGAGCGGGACTTCCTTCGTCAGGGTCGTCACCTTACGCGCAAGGATGCTGCCTGGGTGGGCGGCTTGCACAGGATGAAAACCGTCACCCTCACCGTAATGTTTGATCGACACTGCTCCGGCAGCAATCGGCTGGTGCGCGAATCGAAGGGGCGTCGGCCGATCCGGCGGAAGCCGACAGCGCCAGCCTGCGCGAGACGCACCGCCGGCCGGTCGGGCAGTACCGTCGGGAAGCCGTGGTCGCGCGCCGGCAGCGGTACATCCGGACTTACGGATCGACTTGCCGCTGGCGCGGATTACCGGCATCGTGCCGCTTCCGTACGTACGCGTATCCGAACCCATGCAGTCGCAGCCCGCCGGCCCGCCGTTCGCCCCAGACTCCGTCAATCCGCACTACCCGCATCTGTTCACGCCGCTGGATCTGGGCTTCACCCGGGTGCGCAACCGCGTGTTGATGGGCTCCATGCACACCGGACTGGAAGACCGGGCGCGGGATTTCCCGGCGCTGGCCGCCTATTTTGCCGAACGTGCCGCCGGCGGCGTCGGGCTGATCGTCACCGGTGGCTTCTCGCCCAACCTGGTGGGCTGGCTCACGCCGTTCGGCGGCAAGCTGTCCTGGCCCTGGGAAGTGCGGCCGCATCGCTTCGTCACCGCCGCCGTGCATCGACACGACGCCCTGGTCTGCCTGCAGCTGCTGCATGCCGGGCGCTACGGCTACCACCCGCTGACCGTGGCGCCTTCCCGGATCAAGGCGCCGATCAACCCGTTCACGCCGCGCGCGCTGTCGGCCCGCGGCGTCGAGCGCCAGATCGGCGCCTATGCCGATGCCGCGCGCAGGGCCCGAGAGGCCGGCTACGACGGGGTCGAGGTGATGGGCTCGGAAGGCTACCTGATCAACGAATTCACCGCGCCGCGCACCAACCGGCGCAACGACGCCTGGGGCGGCACGCCGGAAAAGCGCATGCGCTTCGCGGTGGAGATCGTGCGCCGGGTCCGGGAAGCCTGCGGGCCGGATTTCATCGTCATCTATCGGTTGTCGCTGCTCGACCTGGTCGAGGGCGGCAGCCAGTGGGACGAGATCGTGGCCCAGGCGCGCGCGATCGAAGCCGCCGGCGCGACCCTGATCAACTCGGGCATCGGCTGGCACGAAGCGCGGATTCCCACCATCGTGACCTCGGTGCCGCGCGCGGCGTTCGTCGACGTGACCGCCAAGCTCAGGCCCCACGTGTCGATCCCGGTGATCGCGACCAACCGCATCAACATGCCGGACGTGGCCGAACGCATCCTGGCCGAGGGCAAGGCCGACATGGTGTCGCTGGCGCGCCCGCTGCTGGCCGACCCGCAGTGGGCCGTCAAGTCGCGCGACGGGCAGGCGCACCGCATCAACACCTGCATCGCCTGCAACCAGGCCTGCCTGGACCACGTGTTCGAGAACAAGCGCGCCAGCTGCCTGGTCAATCCGCGCGCCTGCGCCGAGACCGAACTCAACTATGTCGCCACGACCGCGCCCCGCCGCGTGGCGGTCGTCGGCGCCGGGCCGGCCGGCCTGGCCTGCGCCACCGTCGCCGCGCAGCGCGGGCATCGGGTGACCCTGTTCGATGCCGCCGACGAGATAGGCGGCCAGTTCAACTACGCCAAGCGGATTCCCGGGAAGGAGGAATTCCACGAAACGCTGCGCTATTTCCGCCACCGCCTGGACGAGACCGGCGTTGCGCTGAAGCTGGCGACGCCGGCGGACGCAGAGACCCTGACCGGGTTCGATGCGGTGGTGCTGGCGACCGGAATCACTCCGCGCAAGGTCGCGTTCCCGGGCTGCGATCATCCCAAGGTGGTGAATTACGTGGATGTGCTCACCGGCCGGGTACGGGTCGGCGGGCGGGCGGCGCTGATCGGCGCCGGCGGGATCGGATTCGACGTGGCCGAGTTCCTGGTGCACAGCGGGCACTCCCCGACGCTGGACATCGGACGCTGGATGGCCGAATGGGGCGTGGATGCGGCTTTCGACACCCCGGGCAGCCTGGTGCCGCCGCGGCCCGAGGCGCCGGCCCGCGAAATCTGGCTGCTGCAGCGCACGCCCGGCAGGCCCGGCGCGCGGCTGGGCAAGACCAGCGGCTGGGTGCACCGCTCGGCGCTCAAGGCCAAAAACGTGAAGATGCTGGGCGGGGTCGAGTACCTGGGCGTCGACGACGCCGGCCTGCGCATACGCGTGGACGGTGCCGAGCAGCGGCTGCCGGTCGATCATGTGGTCGTCTGCGCCGGTCAGGAGCCGCGGCGCGAACTACAGGCTCAGCTGTCCGCCCGCGGCATTGCCGCGCATCTCATCGGCGGCGCCGACGTGGCCGCCGAGCTGGACGCGAAGCGCGCGATAGA
>DATHAV010000224.1:0-4506 GCA_035296505.1 Pseudoxanthomonas sp. | reverse complement strand
GGTGAATCATTCTTCACGCGCTTGTGGAATTACGAGTCGGTAAGTGATGCCGTAGATGTTGTAGATGAAGGTCGTGTGCACGCTCGACCTCATGCGCTTCACGGCGCGGCTTGACTCACGTCAGAGGCAAGCACACCTGCTGCGCGTGGTCCGGGGCGTAATTGACCAAATACGGCAAGACCGTTCATCGGACACGCATCGGCATCGGCTTTCGCTCGCCATGGATGGTGCTCGTGAAACCGCGTAAAACGAACACCACGCGGTAGCGTGGCTATTGGGTTCGTCATGTGCTCCCTGCCTGAGGGAGCACCCAAGAACCGCCGTAGATTAGAACCTTCTAGCTATGGTCGCGCAATCAGCCCAGCGGGCACACGAGGGAAGTGAAGTTCTCACACGACTTGGCACCTCCGCCCACGCTAGTGCAAGCCCTTACGGTGGTGGTGTAGCAATTCGCCCAAGGACTATCTGGGTCTCCGCCACCGATTCCACCGCCAATGCCACCACCACCGCCACTGGAACTCGGGGCGCTTTGCTGAGTGTTAGGAACTGGTACAGTGCCCATACTCAGGTAACGGCTCGAAATCATATAAATTTCCGAAGACTTGTCCTGCCATATGATTTTAAATTGACTGCCCTGAGGCAGTCGGTTCAGCCGTTCTTAAGGCGATAAGGGACTGTCAGCTCCCAGCCAGCCGCTACGCGGATTTCCGCGTCAGTGTGGATGTTCGTCCCTCTCACATTGGGTAGATTTCTATACGCGGCGTCCGCTGCGTTTACCGTAATCAAGCCTGCCGCCACGGCAATAAAGCAAACGAAGAACGTTGATGCCGGCAGCCACTTCCTACCTATTGTCGTTTTCATAATACATCTCCTCGTGAGGTAATACGGTTGACCATCGCGTTGATCCTGGTCTTGTCAGACTCAGGAGCTAAGCCTCGAAATACAAGATCTTCAAAAGAACTAAAATTTCCACATATACCGCCGTGCAGGCAGTACATGGACATCAAAGACCCTGTAGGGCTGCAATCCAATCCTCGCCTACACGCAGCGAGCTGCCACGCGAAAGTAGAAATTTCGCTTCCTGAGTTTGAGCCGAAAATCTTTTCGTGTCCTGAGGCCATAGTACCCATGGCATCAGAAATGGCGAGATAGGCTTCGGGATCGCCAGAATGCTGAACGCGATCCACCAAGTGCCTTCGCGAGCAAAAGGGCGGCTTCTGCTGGCAGACTGCCAGCGCGCGCCGCACGCACTTTATTGGCAAGGGCAGCAGAGGATGAAAAGAGATTGCCGTCGTTACTGGCGATGAAGCCCCGGCAACGTGCTGCCGTGCGCTCGCGAACAGTCTTGATGGAAGGCACCGCTTCGGGCGGCGCATTGGCGAGCAATATTTCTGTAACGGATGTGAAAGCTGCTGGGTTCTTTCCATAAGTAGTGCAGTAGTCGACAGACCTTGAAATCAACCAAAGAGCGTCAGCGTCGCCAGCTGCTGCGCGGGCCGATAGGCTGCGAACAAAAGCGGAAAGGTCGTTGCTCTGCTCAAATGCAATGCGGAGCGAATTAATCCTTACGGGGCGCCGCGATGACGCTGTCTCCTGCTCGTCTCTTTTGGCGCTCGCTGGATCCTGAGATGCTAAAGGCGCTGCGGAGCTTGGCGCTTGAACATCGGAGGTAAGCCCACTCCATCCCAGCCATCCGACCATCGCAACAAGCCCAGCGATCAAAATCCACTTGATCACGCCTGATCTCCATGGTGAGTTGAAACTCGCGGGATCGTAATCTTTCTCTTCTTTTTCGTCAATTAGTCACCTCTCAACATCGATGAATATTTTCTGCAAGGTGCGACCGATTACGAAGCCTGTAGCAACCTATGGCCAGCTGCGAGTCCGGTAACTTCCTTGACTACTACAGCCATCAATCATCCTGATGGCTCCACCCAAGCGCTTTAGGCCGTGTGGTTCGCAATTAGCGCAACGTGCCAGCCATGGCAAGCCTTCTTGATGCGCTTCTGCGGCGGGTCCCGGGTCCCTGGCTCGTACGACGCGGCGACGCCTCAGCAGGCTTCCAGCGCCTGGAGGTAGCGCTGCCGCCAGGCGCCGATGTCGTTGGTTTCCAGGTGATCCATCAGCGCGCGCCAGCGTTCGATGCGCTGGGGCTTGGGCATGTTGGACGCGGTGGCGATGGCGTCGGCGACGCCGTCCAGGTCGTGCGGGTTGACGATCAGCGCTTCCTTCATTTCGTACGCGGCCCCGGCCAGGATCGAAAGCACCAGCACGCCCGGGTCCTTGGGGTCCTGCGCGGCCACGAATTCCTTGGCCACCAGATTCATGCCGTCGCGCAGCGGCGTCACCAGGCCGATGCAGGCCATGCGGTAGAAGCCGGTCAAGGTGGCGTGGGTGAAGTTGCGGTTGACGTAGCGCAGCGGCGTCCAGTCCGGCTCGGCGTGCTTGCCGTTGATATGGCCGGCCAGCTGCTCCAGCTGCGTGCGCAGCGTGCGGTATTCGCTGACCTCGCCGCGCGACACCGGGGCGATCTGCAGATAGGTGAGGTTGCCTTTCTGGTCGGGATGCCGCTCCAGGTAGCGCTCGAATCCATAGAAGCGCTCCGGAATGCCCTTGGAATAATCCAGCCGGTCCACCCCGATGGCGAGCTGACGCGGCTGCAGGCTGGCGCGCAGGTCGCGTACCGCCAGCTTGTTCTCGGCGGCCTTGGCCTGCCGGGCGATCGACGCGGTGTCGATGCTGATCGGGAACGCGCCCGCGCGCAGGCGCCGCCCGCCCGGCGCCTCCAGCACCCCCTTGCCCAGCGCCTTGCCGCCGCCGAACAGGCGCACGTAGGCCTCGAAGCGTTCGACATCGCGCTGTGTCTGGAAGCCCACCAGGTCGTAGGCATACAGGCTGGCGAACAGCTGCGCGTGTTCGGGCATGGCCGCGACCAGGTCGCAGGACGGCATCGGCACGTGCAGGAAGAAGCCGATCTTGCAGCCGATGCCGCGCTCGCGCAGCAGCGCCGCCAGCGGGATCAGGTGGTAGTCGTGGATCCAGACGATGTCGTCCTCGCGCAGCATCGGCGCGAGTTTTTCCGCGAACAGCGCATTGACCCGGCGGTAGCCCTGGCGCTTGCGCCGGTCGTAATCGACCAGGTCCAGGCGGAAGTGCAGCAGCGGCCACAGGGTGCGGTTGGAAAAGCCGTTGTAGTAGTCGTCGTGGTCGCCGCGGTCCAGGTCCATGGTGATGAAGCAGATGCCGCCTTCCTTCTGCTCGTGCAGCGCGCCGCTGGGCTCGCGGCTGACCTTGCCGCTCCACCCGAACCACAGCCCGCCGCGTTCCTTGAGCGCGCCCAGCAAAGCCACGGCCAGGCCGCCGGCGTGGCTTTCGCCCGGCACCGCGACGCGATTGGAAACCACCACCAGACGACTCATGACGCCTCCTGCCAGGACCGCGGCAGCCGCGTCGCGGCGAGGCCCGGGTCCACGTGGAAACAACTTCGAAGAAGTACGCGCCCGCCGAGGTCCGCCGGCGCGCCGAAGCCGCCGTTGCCGATCGTGCCGGGTTCCAGGGTCGCTGCGCTCATCGGCCTGGATCGCGCGCGTTGGAAAGGCGGTTTGGGGGAGGCAGCCTGCGGTCGCGTCGGTTCAAGGCGGCGCCTCCTGCAGCCAGGCGGCATTGTCGCGCAGCCAGGCGTGCACCGCGGCGGGATCGGACAGGCCGTAGCGCGCGGCGCTGGGCTCGCGTTCGCCCACCAGCACGCTCCAGCCGCACGCCGCCTGCACGGCCGCGAATCCGAACTCGTCGGTCAGGTCGTCGCCCACGAACACCGGCGTGCGTCCGCGGAACGGTGCCTGCGCCATCAGCGCCTCCACCGCGCGGCCCTTGTCGACGTCGGCGGGGACGAACTCGATCACATGGTCGCCCGGCTGCAGGCGGTAGCCCGGGAGGTGCGCGATGTGACGTTTGGCCATCGCGCGCACCTGCGGCTCGGCGGCGGGCGCGGTACGCCAGTGCAGGGCGAGGTTGCTGCCCTTGTCCTCGACCATCACGCCCGGCAGGCGCCCGGCCAGCCGCAGGGCCGCCTGCCGCAGCGCGTTCAGCGCATCGCCGCTCCTGCCGGCGACCGGCGCGTCGAGGCCGCGGAACTGCTGGCCGTGCAGGCCGGCGGCCGGCAGCCGCAGCGGCGCGAACAGCGCATCGAGCTGCTCCAGCGGACGACCGCTGACCAGCGCCAGCGCGCCGTCCAAACGGTCGCCAAGGATGGCGATGGTGTCGAGCGCGCCCGCGGGCAGGCGCACCAGCTCCGGGCGCGCCGCGAACTCGAGCAGGGTGCCGTCCACATCCAGGAACAATGCGCAGCCATGGTTCAGTGGCGGCGGCGGCGGGCGGCGTGGGGAGGTGGCTTCAGCCATGGACGAGTCTTGCATGCAGCGGTGAAATCTTCGTTCGGCCGATCGACTATGGTGGCGGCCACCTTTCAAGGAAGCCCCACTGGATGAACCCGGCAAGCCTGGCCCT
>DATHAV010000223.1:0-2866 GCA_035296505.1 Pseudoxanthomonas sp. | reverse complement strand
AGCCCGAAACCAGCCAGAGGGAGAGTTTTCGCATGTCAGGCGTCCTGGATTAGCCAAGTGTCGGTACGCGCGGCCATATGCAGGTCACCACTGCGGGCGAAGCCGGCGTTGTCGCCCGCGGAGCCTGAGCCGTTATGCAGCGACGGAATCGACAGCCCAACCCGGCCCGGCGGCGGCAAATAGAATCCAGGGGCACCCGCCAGTTTGATCCTGCCGGCGTATCGAGCCTGCGCCGGGAGTTCCAGGACCCTGTAGTACCCGTGGTAGGTATTCCACGCCAAGGGGAGTCGTGCTGCTCGAGCGGCAAAAGGGCGAAAAACCCTAGAAATACAGGCCGCGACGAGCGCCGCCAAATCCGGAACCACTACCGAAATGCCCCTTGCTCTTGCTCATATCCGCCACGCTCCTCGACTCCCTGGCAGTGTCCTTGCGGCGCCCTTCCGGAGCAGAGCGTCATAGCGGAAAGGACCTTATCACAAGCCTCCGGGACCTCTCTGAACAGCGCACTCACTGAAATGATCACGGTACCAGGCGCGAAAGAAAAACCACTACAGGCCAGCCGACATCGCGGCAGCCGAGTACGCGCACAAGAAACGCAAGACTCGCCGCGAGCGGTTCCTGGAGCGGCCGGAGCGAATGATTTCCGCAAAAGCGGCCGGAGAAGAGGATTGCGCGCCATTAACTTAAGCCGGCCTCTCAGGGTGACCGGCCGGCTTACCTTCTGGCGAGCATGCTGCGCGTGCACTGCCTGCAGCTGTTCTACCGCCTGAGCGACCTTGATATAAAGATGCGCTGCGCGGACCAGGCAGAACGACCGCTTCCAGCGGCAGTGCGGACAGGCCTAATCCAGCGGCCGGCAGCGCATCCTCGCGCTCCAGCAGCGTCAGCGCCTTTTGTTAGTCGTCGAGGCCAATGAGCAGCCGTTCGATCATGCCCGGCACCTGGGCAAGGCCGGGTTTGGACACCGGCGCTGGTCCGCCTATCGCTGGCAGCGGCCGCACCACACGCTGGCGCGTTGGCCGATGCTGCGCTGTTTCAGCGGCCGGGCGCAGCCGGGGCAGGGCCGGCCGCCGCGGCCATAGGCCGCGAGTTCCTGTTCGAAGTAACCCGGCGCGCCATCGGGACTGATGAAGTCGCGCAGCGTGGTTCCGCCGCGGGCGATGGCGTAGTCGAGGATCTCCTTTACCGCCGCAGCCAGCGCCGCGTAGCGCTCCCGCGACACCCGGCCGGCCGCGCGCAGCGGCGAGATTCCGGCCCGGTACAGGCTTTCGGCGGCGTAGATGTTGCCCACGCCGACCACCACCCGCTGGTCCATCAGGAAGCTCTTCACCGGCGCCTTGCGGCCGCGGCTGCGCGCGAACAGGTAGTCGCCGTCGAACTCCGGGGCCAAGGGTTCGGGCCCGAGCACCTGGAGCAGCGGATGCACCTGCCCCGGCGGCTGCCAGAGCAGGCAGCCGAAGCGCCGCGGGTCGTTGAAGCGCACCACTCGGCCCGAATCCAGCGCCAGGTCCACATGGTCGTGCGCCTTGAGCGGCGCATCGGCCGGCAGTACCCGCAGGCTGCCGGTCATGCCCAGGTGCAGCAGCGCGCTGCCGGCGGCCGTGTCCATCAGCAGGTACTTGGCGCGGCGGCGTACGCTGTCGATGCGCTGCCCCGGCAGCAGCCGGGTAATCTCAGACGGAATCGGCCAGCGCAGGTCCGGGCGCCGCAGCGTCACCGTCGTGATGCGGCGGCCTTCCACATGCGGCAGCAGGCCGCGGCGGGTGGTTTCGACTTCGGGCAGTTCGGGCATGGCGAGACAATGCGGGCAATGTGCGCGATGGGCAAGGCGCGTAAGGCGCACCGCGATGCGAAACTTTGCCGAGCGCCAAGGATGCTAAAGGGGATCGCAACGAAGATTCGTCAAAAGTTCCATAAGGCATTGATGCTTCTCGGCGGAGGCGCCATGGACCGCGGAGAAGAAACCTGGCGTCAGGTCGTGAGCGAATCGGAGTCCGAGGGGATGCAATAGCGCTGGTACATGGCTTGGTCTGCCTTGCGATCTATTGCATGAACCTGGCCGATCGTTAGAAGCGCGCCCTTCGGAGCGTGCACTTCGGGAGAAGCGCGATGATGATTCGCTGGCGAAGGAGTTCGGCAGAGCAAGGGAACTGCTGAATGCCATGGACTCTTTTTAAATGATCCAAATGACGATCCAACCTGAGAAGGCTTTCGAAATAAATCCGGAGAATGGGGTTTGCTTGCCAGGCCTTGTAAATAAGCCGAAAAGGCTGATCCAAGCAGACGCTTACCATTGTGGAGCGCGATGCGCCGCACGCGGCCGTGGTTGGGATGGGCAGCGTGCAATCAAGCCGTCCTGCTCCAAGCGCAGCAGTATCTAGTGCATCGTCTGCGGCGACACCATGACATGCCGGCAAGCTCGGCATTGGACAGGCGTTCGTCCTCGAGCAGCGATTCCATCGCCATCGCCCGTGGAAAGGTGAGGCCAAGCCCGTGGGCGCGCATCCGGCTTTCGATCGCGGCATTGACCAGATGATGAAGCTGCTTCAGCAGGAACCCGACCTCGCAACCCAAACTGCCCATCGCCGGCATTCCTGGCAACGGCGTCAGGCCTGCGCTTGGACACATCGGACGAGCGATGGCTCGGGCATCGAAATCGATGGCGGCGGTGGAAGTTTATGTTTCATGTAACAGGGCACTGCTATATAGCTGGACCCCGCCGGTGGTACCCATGATGCCGCAACGTCTCCCTCGTCCCCTGCACTGTGGCGTGCCGACGCGGTCGCTCTTCATCGCGTTGCTCCTGGGCGGCCTGCTGGTCGCCTGTGCCGAAGCGCCCCAGCCGGCGCCGACACCGAGCCTGACG
>DATHAV010000222.1:0-2010 GCA_035296505.1 Pseudoxanthomonas sp. | reverse complement strand
TGCACCTCGAAGCCGACGACCTTGCGGCTCCAGAGGTCGAGGATCAGGAACAGGTGGAACCAGCGCCCCTGCACCCGGGTCGGCAGGAAGGTGAGACACTGTCGGCGAAATCAGGAAGGCGTCAGTGTGATCGGTGGAATGCGCGCTTTAGTCGAGCGGCCTGTGGGCGTCATGGGGACCTGATCGGGTTCTGCGTGATACTGCCTGCCCTGGTTCGCCCAGAGACCGTTGCGGCCGAGCTTGCCGCCGAATGCCGGGGGTCCGTTGCGTTTATGAGGTGACCCATGTGTCTTCATCCGGAGCCGACCGGCGAGATCCCGCCCGAGACCGTTCGTGTTGCTCGCGCTGCCTTTCCCAAGGGAACGGTCGTGACGCGGCTGCGCGACGAGTTCAGCGAGCTCTACCGGGATGAGGACTTCATCCGGCTCTACCCGAAGCGTGGCCAGCCCGCCTTCGCGCCGTGGCGGCTGGCGCTGGTGACGGTTCTGCAGTTCCTGGAGCAGCTGGCCGACCGACAGGCCGCCGAGGCCGTGCGGTCCCGGATCGACTGGAAGTACGCGCTCGGCCTCGAACTCACCGACCCAGGCTTTCATTTCAGCGTCCTGGCCGAGTTCAGGGCCCGCCTCGTCGATGGCCCGTCGAAGCACCTGCTGCTCGACACGATGCTCGAGCGGTTCCAGCAGCGCGGCCTGCTCAAGGCACGGGGGAAGCAACGGACGGACAGCACGTATGTGCTGGCCGCTGTACGCGACCTGCACCTCCTCGAGTTGGTCGGCGAAACGCTTCGCGCCACCCTCGACGACTTGGCCGCGGTGGCGCCCGAGTGGCTGCGCGGGATCGCGCCAGCGGTGTGGTTTGGGCGCTATGCCCACCGGATCGAGGACTGCCGGCTGCCCAAGAGCCAGGAGAAGCGTGAGGCGCTGGCTCTGGCGATCGGCGCAGACGGGTTTCTGCTGCTCGATGCTCTCGACGCCGCCTCCGCACCGACGGCCGCGCGCGAGGTGCCGATGGTTGAAACGCTCCGCAAGGCATGGCGCACCCGCTACAGCCGGGACGATGGGCGGCTCCGTTGGAAACAGCCCAAGGAGTTGCCTGCGACCGCCGAGCGGCTGCAGTCCCCCTACGACCCGGAAGCGCATTACAGCGCCAAGCGCGGGTTCGAGTGGATGGGCTACAAAGTGCACGTCACCGAGGTCTGCGATGAGGAGGCGGCGCACCTGATCACCCACGTCGAGACCTGCCTTTCCATGCGGCCGGACATGACGAACACGGCCGGCATTCACGAGCGCCTGGCTGCCAAAGGGCTGCTGCCTGCTGAGCATTTCGTGGACTCGGCCTATGTCGATGCGGGCCTGCTGATCGAAAGCCAGCGCGACTACGGCATCTCCCTCGAAGGACCGGTCCGGGGCGTGCGGAACCAGTACGCCCGTGCTGAAGGATATGAGCAGCGCCACTTCACCATCGATTGGGATCGCCAGCAGGCCACCTGCCCACAGGGCAAGACATCGGTGATCTGGCGCACCGGGCGCGACAAGGATGGCGTCCCACGCATCGGAGCCGTTTTCAGCCGCACCGATTGCGGTAGCTGCGCCGTCCGGCAGGCATGCACGCCGGCGAAGGATGCACGACGCGTGATCTACTTCCATCCACGTCCGGAGTACGAGGCGCTGAACGCCGCGCGGGAACGAATGAACGACCCCGTCTGGCAGGAACGCTACCAGGTCCGTGCTGGCGTGGAGGGCACGGTCTCGCAAGGTGTGCGCGCCTTCGGCATGCGCCGGAGCCGCTACATCGGCTTGGCCAAGACCGGGCTACAACAGGTCTGCGCGGCCGCCGCAATGAACGTCCTGCGCGCGGTGCAGTGGCTGGCGGGAGTGCCGCGCGCCAAGACGCGGGTCACCCGCTTCGCGGCACTGGCTCAAGCGGCCTGATTTCGCCGACAGTGTCTCACCTTCCTGCCGACCCGGGTACAGGGGAGATGGTTCTACCTGTTCCTCATTCTCGACCTCT
>DATHAV010000221.1:0-10572 GCA_035296505.1 Pseudoxanthomonas sp. | reverse complement strand
ACTGGAGTCACCGCAGGGTCATGACGCGTTTCTGGTCGATTTCGACCGCTTCGGCCCGGCGGTGCACGACTTCCTCGCCGGGCTTTGATGGGCGCACTGCTAAAATGCGGCCACTTTCAAGTACAGGCCGCGCCATGACCCTCGTGACTTTTCCGGGCCGGGAAAAACTCATCGCGTCGCTGGATGCCGCAGTGACCCAGGGCGACGACCGCGCCGTCACCGACGCGCTGCGCAAGCGCCTGTGCGAGCTGATCGACGATCCCGAGGTGTCGCTGCCGCAGTGCGTGCTGGAGCCGATCGGCGACCACTACGCGCGCCGTGAGCTCTACACCAGTCCCAAGCATGGCTACAGCGTGGTCGCGATGACCTGGGGACCGGGCCAGGGCACCAAGATCCACGACCACTCGGGCATGTGGTGCGTGGAGGGGGTATGGAAGGGCCGCCTGGAAATCACCCAGTACGAGCTGGCCGAACGGCAGGACGAGCGCTATCGCTTCGCCGCCGCCGGTACCATCGAAGCCGGCATCGGCTCGGCCGGCAGCCTGATCCCCCCGCACGAATACCACACCATCCGCAATCCCAGCCAAGACACGGTCGCGGTGTCGCTGCACGTGTACCAGCGCACGATGGTCCGCTGCGGCGTGTTCTCGCCCGACGCCGAGGACGCGCAATGGCAGCGACGCGGCGAACGCCTGCTGGGCACCGACGAAGTTACGCCCGCCCGAAGCTGATGGTTTCGGGACGGACCGAAGCGCTCGGTCGCTGATGCAGAAAGGCACAGGTGGATGTGATCCAAGCCCGTAAAGGCCAGGCGGCTACCGCATCAACAGGTCGCTTGCCAAAAAACCCAGGAACGCCATCCGGCGAACATATGGCTTTGAGTGGCGCCATAGGCATCGCCGCTGAAATCGCTGAAAGCATCCGCGTCTTAATGCGGGAGATCATGCGACCGGCCACATGCTGCGGCTATGCGACTCCACGCTCCACGTCGCACAACCGCCAGGTGCAGCCGCGTCGGACGCATCACCAGAACGCGGCGTAGAGGCCGATCAGGATCGCGATCACCGCGACGCTGGCCACATTGAACGACGGTCTCGTCGCATAGCTGATGTCCTTGGTGACGATGCGGTCGCTCTCGCCCGAGGCCCGGGTCATCAGCGAAACCACCACCTCCAGCAGGACCGCCAGCACGAACACCAGGCCCACGCGGTCCATGAACGGCAGCTCGGGCCACGCGAACTTGAACACGACCGACAGCACGAAGGAACCCGCGGCCGCGGCGATCGCGCCGGCCTGGTTGGCGCGCTTCCAGAACATGCCCAGCACGAAGATCGCCACGATGCCCGGGGTGAAGAAGCCGGTGTATTCCTGGATGAACTGGAACGCCTGATCGAAGCTGCCCAGCAGCGGACGCGCGGTCAGTACCGCCAGCGCCATCGCCACCACCGCGGTGATGCGTCCCACGCGCACGATGTGCTTCTGGGTGTGGGCGCGGCCGGACTTGGCGTAGAAGTCGAGGGTGAAGATGGTCGAGACCGAATTGGCCATCGACGCCAGCGAAGACACGATCGCCGCGATCAGCGCCGCGAACACCAGACCGACCACGCCAGTGGGCAGCAGCCCCATCATCGTCGGATACGCCTGGTCGGGGCGTTCCAGCTGCGGCACCAGCAGAAGCGCGGCCAGGCCCGGAAGCACCACGATCACCGGCATCAGCAGCTTGAGGAAGGCGGCGAAGATGAGCCCCTTCTGCGCCTCCGGCAGGTCCTTGGCGGCCAGCGCACGCTGGATGATGTACTGGTTGAAGCCCCAGTAGCTGATGTTCATGATCCACATGCCGCCGATCAACACGCTCAGGCCCGGCAGATCCTTGTAGAACGGGTGGTCCTTGGGCAGGATCATGTGGAAACGCTCCGGCTGCTCGGCCATCAGCCGACTGAACCCGGCGGCGACGCCGCCGCCATCGGCGATGCGGTCCAGCGAGATCCACACCACCAGCAGGCCGCCCAGCACCAGCAGCACGACCTGGACCACGTCGGTCATCGCCACCGCCTTGAGACCGCCGTAGATCTGGTAGGCGAGCGCGAACAGCGCCAGCAGCACCAGCGCGGTCATCTGGTCCATGCCGCCGACCTGCGCGATGGCCAGCGAACCCAGCCACAGCACTGCGGTCAGGTTGACGAACACGTACAGCCCCAGCCAGAACACCGCCATCAGCGTACGGATCTTGGTGCCGTAGCGCTCCTCCAGGAACTGCGGCATGGTGTAGATGCCGTTGCGCAGGAACACCGGCAGGAAATACTTGGCCACGATCACCAGGGTAATGGCCGCCATCCATTCGTAGGACGCGATGGCCAGGCCGATGGCATAGCCCGAGCCCGACATGCCGATGATCTGCTCGGCCGAGATGTTGGCCGCGATCAGCGAGGCGCCGATCGCCCACCACGGCAGCGCCTTGCTCGCGAGGAAGTAGTCCTGCGCCGACTTCTCGTGCGCGCCCTTCTCGCGCGAGACCCACTGCGCCAGTACGAAGATCCCGGCCAGATAGGCCAGCACGATGCCGATGTCAAGCGGGGATAGGATCATTGGAAACTCGTGGCGATGTTGGACGATAGGACAATCGGGTCAAAGCGGATCGCCCCGAAGGGACTACCCGCGCCTGCAGGTCGGAAGCCGTACCGTACACGCAACCCGCAGGGAGGCGCATCACATGTTGGCACCCGGGCTGTTTACAGCTTTGTGAACGTCGTCGGTCGGGCGGCGGCTGGATGCGTCCATGGGCTGACACCGCGGGCAATGGCTGCCGCCGCACGCTGGTTTCGATGGCCTCACCGAAAAAGCGGCTCCCTTGCCCCTCCACGAAGGCGCAAGCCAAGCCCAAGCCTAAAGTCCGCACGTTCGACCACTCTGCGGGCCTAGGTTCGACATGGATAGTGCGCTGCAGCACGAATGCGTCCAGCCTCTGCACCCCTACGCCTGATGCAAGGATGCCGCTATACTTCGCGGCCGCGCCGAAGTGGCGGAACGGTAGACGCAGCGGACTCAAAATCCGCCGCCCTTAAAAGCGTGTGGGTTCGAGTCCCACCTTCGGCACCATGGATTTGATGAGTTACCCGGTGCTGGCCGGGCTTGTCCTTCGAGGGTGCAAAGCCCGTAGCGATCGAGGCCGAATGGCAATCTCTGGCCATGAATTAGCCTAGTCGTGTCCTGGATTCGGTTTGTGCTCAGCCGCAGCCTATCCAAGGGGCTCTGCACCGACAACGGCTAACAAGGCCCGAGGCGAGGCAACGGCTAGCTGAGCGCATGAAAGGCGTGCACCGGCGTCTGATCCAACGGCAAGCGCGATCACATTGCCATCGACTCGCTCATCGGCCCCTCGCAGGACGAACGCTCCCAACGAGCGCTGGTTCGCCAGCTTGCCAAATGCGCGAAAGATCATCGAATCTGGCGCAGGGAATACAACAACAAAGATCAAGGAAATACTGGCATGTCAGACAGCTGGCCAAACAATATCCTTACCCTCGATTTCCAATCCGAACCGCTACTAGAGGCGGGGATGTCGCCGGAGGAATTGTCATTGGCAAATGATTTTCTGATATTGATCAATGCGCAACAAGATAGTAATAATTGAACAAAATGAACGCGGACAACAATGTTGACCGAACAGTTGACAGCACACTAGAGCGAATCAAGCTGATCAACTGGGAGCCAAACGATCTTCGTGCCGCTTCCCATATTGCTTTACTGAAGGAGTACCTAAGACGTGCTTCTCTGTGGGCAAAAGCTCTAGATTGCGCCGATCAATGGCCCTTCTTTGACGTGGCAGCTCAGATCGACCCCTCACTACGTTGTGATGAAGCCAAAGTCGAAGCACTCGAACGCCATCTGGCACCATTCGCTGTATCCCGCACCGTTAGGCGACTGTGCGAGTGGTTCGTCCATTGGGCGGTAGTGAAGCACAGTCCGGAAGTGACCCAGATGGCTCTTCCAGACCCGTATGAGCCTCTGATTCTCCTGTACGAACGGGGAGGCGACTTCTATCGCGAGCATGTTTTCTTCTGCTTCTCCGTTGGATGCTTTCCCATAGGGAAGTTGAGTGATCACTACAAGTTATCTCCATACGTACTACTGGATAAACAAGTGCTAGATCAGCTCGATAGCAACGATATTGAGTTGTTTTGAGCATCGAAATAGAGAAGGCTTGCTCTCCTCGTTCGGCATTTTTTCGCTGCCTCGTCCATCTCCAGGATTGTAAAACTATCGTGGCTGGCCATTTTTGCAATAATAAGAGGCATGCTGAATATCGATACAGCAGGATTTCATTGCTCTTCCACGTACTGCATTTAGCGTCGGCCGTATGATAGCGAAGAGGAAAGCATCATGACCCAGGGCGACAAATCGGCCTACACGGACAAGCAGAAGCGCAAGGCCGAGCACATCGAGGACAGCGAGCTGGAGCGAGGCCGCTCGGAGGAAGATGCAGAACGCATCGCCTGGGCCACGATCAACAAGCAGGACGGCGGCGGCAAGAAGTCGGGCTCGGGCAGGAAATCGAAGCACGACTAAAGCAGGAATGGCCGCTGCGGCGGTCGCGTAGCCCGTGCTGGCCGGGAGCGTCGAACTTCGACGGCCGGGGATCGTACTAGTCGGCCAAGCCGCAAGACCGTCGATGGCATCAAAGCCGACGATGCCCCGCCGCCGCGGTCACGGCCACCAGCCCCTGCGCGTCATGGCGTAGCGGTCGGCGGCGCGTTCGAACGGATTGCGCACGCTCACTCCGCCGCACAGCAGGTACACGGGCAGGAACAGCGGCCCCAGCACCATGTACTGGTAGACGTGCGCGCGTTCGTGGTCGCCCAGCACGATCGGCGGATGCACGCAGCGCCCGGCGCGATGCTCGTAGGTGCTGCAGCGGTCGTCCAGGCTGGCGCCGGTGTGCAGGATGACGTTGCCGAAGGTGATGGCGCCCCCGGGGCCCCAGGGCCAGAAGTGGAACACCAGCGCGAGCTCGCGACGGTTGAAGCGCGCCCTGGCGCCGAACGGGAGCCCTGCAATCCCTGCGATCGCGCCGATCAGGCTGTTGGGCAGGGTCCAGGCCATGCCCAGCGCGCGCAGCAGCGGCAGCGCGAAGGCGCGCATCGCGGCTAGGGAGTTTCCTTGGGCATCAGCACCCACAGGATCAGGTACACCAGGATGCCGGGGAACGCGGCCGAGGCGATCGACACCACGGCGAAGACGATGCGCAGCAGGGTGGAGCTCCAGCCGAAGCGGCGCGCGATGCCGCCGACGACGCCGGCGATCACGCGGTCGTCCATCGAACGGGCGAGCGGTCTGTGCTGGTTCACAGGGGTTCTCCGGCCATTGGGGCGCCGGAGTCTAGCCAGCGGCTGCGAATCCTCGCGTGAACCGTTCGCCGTCGATGGTGGCGCCCTGAGGCGCATCGCAGCGGGCGAAAGTCCGCGCCTGCCTGCAAGCGACTAGCCAGCGCGCTGGGCCAGCCATTCGTGGATGGAAGTCGGGACTTCGCGCTGCGCCCGGCCGGAAACGTAGATGCCGATATGCCCGCCCTTGAAGCTCAGTTCGGTGTAGTCCTCGGTGCCGGCGAGCGCGCGCAGCGCGCGCGAGGCGTCGGGCGGCACCAGATGGTCCTGCTCGGCGAAGATGTTGAGGATCGGCATGTCCACGTAGCCCAGGTCCACCGGCTCGCCGTCGATCTCGATCCCGCCCTCGACGAACCCGTTGCCCTGGTAGAACTGCTTGATGAACTGCCGGAACGCCTCGCCCGCGAGGTCCGGCGAATCGAAGATCCATTTTTCCATGCGCAGGAAATCCTCGACCGCGCGCTTGTCGTCGAGGATGTCCATCAGCCCCACGTACTTCTGCAGGTGCAGGCGGAACGGCTTGAGCATCAGGTAGCTGGCGTTCATCGTGTCGGCCGGCACGTTGCCCATCGTGTCCACGAACAGATCCACGTCCAGGTCCCGCGTCCAGTTGGACAGCATGTTGTCCGGGGTGTGGAAATCCACCGGCGTGACCATGGTGATCAGGTTCTTGACCTTGTCCGGATGCAGCGCGGCATAGCACAGCGAAAATGCGCCGCCCTGGCAGATGCCGAGCAGGTTGACCGCGTCCAGGCCCATGTTTTCGCGCAGATGATCCACCGCGCCGCCGATGAAGCGGTTGATGTAGTCGTCCAGGATCAGGAAGCGGTCGGAGCGGTCCGGATACCCCCAGTCGATGAGGTAGACGTCCTCGCCGCGCGCCAGCAGGCCCTTGACCAGCGAGCGGTCGTCCTGCAGATCGACCATGTAGGGACGGTTGACCAGCGCGTAGGCGATCAGCAGCGGCACCTTGGCGGTCGGCGGACGCTCGCCGATGAAGCGGTACAGCGCCACCTTGCCGTCGCGCCAGACTTCCTGCTTGGGCGTGGCGCCGTAGTGGACATCGTCGACCTGCGGGAGTACCTGCAGGCCCGCCGCGAGTTTCCGCTGCAGCGCCAGCGCTTCGAGCGCGAGCGCGTCCGGGGTCAGGTTGAGTGGACCGTTCATTTGCGTGACCTCTTGTGGCCCTTGGCGGGCGCATTTTCCTCAGCCTGCGCGGCGCTGTAACGCGCGACCCAGTCCTTCATCGATACGACGCGGGTTATGGCGCGCGGCGCCTCCGAGCCGGCCGGCGGCTTGCCCGGCTTGCCGGCGCGCTTCTGCCGCTTGCCGGGTTTCGGCTTGTTGGCGGCCTGGTCCGCATCGGCCGCCTTGGGTGGCGCATCGGCCGCCACGGCACCGGCCTCTGCCGCAGGCTTCTTTGCCTCGGCTCCTTTGGCCTCGGCTCCGTCCGTCTTGCGTGCCGTCTCGCGATCCGCGGGTTCTGCCCGCACCGTCGCGGGAGCGGCGGCGCGCTCGCGTGCGGTGGCTTCGCCTGGAGCCCGAGGAGATTTATCGGAGCGATCCGACGTGCCGGCGGCGCCGTGCTCGTTCGCCGGTCGATCGGCCGGCGCGCGCCGGTCGAGCTCTGGTTCGGCCGGCGCCTGCGTGGTCTCGGTTTGCGCCTGTGCCTGCGCCGTCGCGGTTTGCGGCCGCCGCTCTCGTTCCCGCACGGGGGCAGGCGCGGCGCGGCGCGCATTGTCAGTGGTGCCCTGCGCCCTGGCGCGGCGCAGCGCGCGCTCGAGTTCGGCGATCTTGCGGTGGGCCGAATCGACTTCGGTGCGCGTGGGCATTCCGAACTGGGCGCACATCAGCTCGACCTCGCGCTGCACCCCGGCACGCAGCCGCATCTGCGCGTTGGTCAGCGCGCCGCACGCCTCGCGGAATTCCTGCGACAGCGCGATCTCCGCGTACGCCTGTTCGGCCGCATCGATCCACAGATCGAACAGCCCGCGCGCGCTGCTCACCTGCCGGCCCGGCTCCTCGCACGCCGCCAGCTTGGCCTCGAACACCTCGAACGCACGCTGCGCGCACTTGCCCATCAAGGCGTTGAACGCGGCATTGCGCTCCTGGTAGTCGAGCTGCGCCTGGACCAGCGCCTGCAGGCGCTCCTGGTGTTCGCGGTGCTGGCCGAACGCGGGCAGGTGCAGCCAGCGTTCCGCGTCCCGGCGCAGGCCGTCCAGGAACGGCTGCATCTGCACGGTCCAATCGTCGAGTCCGTGCAGGCCCTTGCCACCCATGGCCTTGAACATCTCCGGAAACGGATTGGCGCCTCGTGCGCCCAGCGCCTGCCGCCATGCCTGACCGATCTCGCCGGGGCTGCTGTCGCGCCCGGCGAACTGCGCGGCCAGCCGCTGCATGTGGCCGAACCAGTCGCGCGCCTGCTGGTTGAAGCGTCCCAGCGTGTCGTCGACCTGGCTCGGGCTCTGCGGCGGCAGCCGCGACCACCATTCCATCGCCTGGTGCCAGGGGTCCTGCGGTGGCGGCGGTGGCGGCGCGACCGCGCCCAGTCCGGCCTGGCGCATCGCATTGCCCCACGCGCCCCAATACTGCCGCGCCAGCGCCTCGAAATCACCCGTGCCGCCGTATCCCGTGTTGAACATCGCCAAGCCTCTCTGGGGTTGACGCGATCATATCAACGGCAGGTTGTTCGCCGCGTCTGCGCCCGCTCGGCGCTGGGATGCGCAAGGTCCTGCCGATCGCCAGCGAACCGGAAAGCGCGAACGCCAGCCCAGCGGATGCAGCCGCCACGACCTGGCTGCAGCGAACCCGGTCGAACCTGCGGCCCGATGCGCCCGATGAAACGGCGCCATCGCCAGCAGGATCACCGGCGCAAGCGGGAGAGGGAGATGCCTTCGAATTACGGCATCTTGCGCCCTCGCCGCCCAGTGCTTCGGCGGCGTAAGCGAGCGCGACAGGCGACGCCATAGGAAAAAGCCGCGTCAACCCAGCGGGCGCGCTCGAGCCGCCGGGAACTTGAAACCGCCTGCCTGCACCTGCCGCGTCCCGCGCGGCACCGCATCGATGAAGGCATCGGCGGGCGGACCCACAAGTCCGTCGAGGCAGGCATCCACCCGGTCCAGCGCGGCGTACACGTAAGGCAGCATCGCCACATGGCGAGCCCCGTACGCGGGCAGCGCAAGAAACGAATCGAAGTGCTGGGCGCGGCGCACCTGCCAATAGCCGACACTGCGACCGGCCGCCCGCGCCGCCGCGACGTAGGGCGCGCTGCTGAAGGCGGCGGGGATCAGCCCATCGTCGAGGCCGTGGATCACCACCACCGGCAGGCGCTCACGCGGCGGCGAAGCCGCGGTAGCGGCCAGCGCCTGCCCGAAGGCCCGGCCTGCAGAGGGATCGAGCAGCCCACGAAGACGCTTCAGGCCGGCGAACGCGGGATCGGCCGCCGATTCGCCCGCCACGTTCGGGCACGGGTCGAGAACGCCCACACCCGCCCCCGGCGGGATGCCGCTGCCGTCGGCGAACCACGCGGCCCGTTCGGCCGCGGTCGCGGCGCGGGCGGTGCCGTCGGCGGCCTGGGCGGAGAACCGGTAGCCGCAGGGATGGGCAACGCCGGCTCGCGCGTACGCCGCCGAGTAGGTCACGGCGATCGCCCGCCAAAGGTCGAATCCGACGCTGAGCGCACCTGCGCTGAGGGCGACCTCGGTCCAGCCGCTGTCGCGCAGCTGCTGGCAGGCCGAGGCGGCCTGGGCCGGCACGCGGTCTCCGCTTATCAGTCCTGCCTGGCGCAGCGATGCGCACCGCGCCTTCCATGCGGCTTCGCTCCGCGCGCGCAGCGACGGCTCGGGCAGCGAGTCCGGGGACAGGTGCAGCAGCGCGCACGGCATCAGCAGGGCGGCCTGGGTGGCGTAGTCGTACAGGGCGCGCGCGCCCGATGCATCGATGAAGACGTTGGGCGCGGCCGCCACCGCCGCGTCCAGCCAGTCTCCATCGAGTTCGGCCGCGCGCAGCACCGCGCCACCGCCGTTGGAGAGGCCGACCGCGATCACCCGGGTGTTGTCGAAGGTGAAGGCGGGTGCGTCGGGGAACGCGCGCGACAGGGCCGCAAGCGCGAACTCCGCCGCCTGCTTCACGTGCCGGCCCCAGTCGGCCTCGGGGTGGTCGGCCGAGTGCGCGTGCTTGAACGCGACGCCCGACGCCGACGCCGGCGCCTCGGGCATGAAAGCGAGCGCTTCGCCGGCCGTGCCGCGGGTACCGTCCAGGCGCACGCCGGTGCCCGTATCGAGATCGAAGTAGTCGGCGCCCGCGCCCTTGTCGGTGTAGGCCACCGCATAGCCGCGCGGCAGTCCCCAGGCGCCGGCCACGGCGATGGCGCCGTAGATGCCGCGCGATCCGGACGAGGCGCTGACCACCACGCAGCGCCTGCGCCGGTCGAACGCATCCGGCACCTGCACCAGCACCCGGTGCGGCTGGCGCGCGCCCGGCAGCGTCGCGAGCGCGGCGAATTCGCGGCCGGGCACGTTCGCCACGCTGCCGTATTCGCTGCCGTAGCCGCCGCTTGGCGACAGATCGGCGATGCCGCGCCAGTTGCTCCACAGCGCGCGTCGTCTCGATTCGGCGGGTGTGGGCGCTATGGGATCGGCGAAGGCCGGAGCCGCCGTGGAGCGAAGCCCCTCCAGCCCCAAGCCGCCGCTAAGCAGATCGTCGCTGCCGCGGTGCTCGGTGATGCGCTGCGGCTCGATCATTGCGGCCTCGTCAGACACGTCGCTGATAGGAAAGGCGCTGCGGGCGACTAGGTCGAAACCGAGCGCATGGGACACGGGCGCAGCAAGGGAGCCTGGGCGCGTGTACCACCCTAAGCGAATGGCGCGGCCGTCATCGTAGTTCGGCGCCACGCGCCGCGGCCATAGTACGGTCACGGCGGCCCCCGTCGCACGGCATCCACCCGCCGCAGTCCGCGCTTCCCGGCGCTCGCGCCGGTCAGAGCCGCGAACAGCTCCACGAAACCATGCGTCCATCGCGGTACGGCATCACTCCATGGAAGCCGCGCGGATCTGCGTCGAACACCAGCGGCAGGAAGTGGCGGTCGCCCTCCCACAGCGGCAGCCCGAGGACGCGATCGACCTCCACCCACTCCAATGCGCCTTCGGCGTTGCTGGCGTGCGGATGGCCGGAATAGGCGGTTATCAGGAAC
>DATHAV010000220.1:0-10077 GCA_035296505.1 Pseudoxanthomonas sp. | reverse complement strand
TCACCGACATCACCTCGAAGATCGCCTACGAAGCGCTGGCCGACGACGTGGCCAAGGTGCTGCGCACGCTGGAGGTGGTGGAGCGCACTTTGGGCGAGGACACCAGCCCCGCCACCTACCTGATGCGCATGCGCCCCTACCGGACAGTCGACAACAAGATCGACGGAGTGGTCATGACCTTTATCGACATTACCCAGCGCCAGCGCGATGAGGCCGAACGCGCGCGCCTGGCGGCCATCGTGGAGTCCTCCAGCGACGCCATCTTCAGCCAGCGCCTGGACGGCATCGTCACCAGCTGGAACCACGCCGCCGAACTGCTGTTCGGGCGCCCCGCGAGCACCGCGCTGGGGCATCCACTGGCGCACGTGCTGCCCGAGGCGCGCGGACTGCCGCCGGAGCCGGGCGAATCGGTGGTCGAGGCGGAATTCACGTTCGAGCGCGAAGCCAGGATGGTCGAGATCTCGGCCATCGCCTCGCCGATCCACGACCCGAACGGACGTCTGATCGGCACGGCCACCATCGCCCGCGACATCACCGAGCGCCGCCAGCAGGACCTGGCGCAAAGCGAAACCCGCTTCGCCGCGCTGATCAACCAGGCCTCGGTCGGCATCGCCCAGCTCGACCTGGACGGCCGGGTGCTGCTGGTCAACCCGTGCTTCCGTTCGATCGTCGGACGCGAGACCGATGCGCTGAAGATGAGCCGCTTCACCGACATCGACCAGGCGCCGCCGGCGCTGGAAGACGCGCTGAGGCGGGTGATCGCGCAGGGCGAGTCCGAGGAACTGGAGCACACGGTGCTCAAGCCGGGCGGCGAAAGCCTGTGCGTGCGCAGCGCCATCAGCGTGGTGCGCGGCGGCGATGGGCAGGCCCGCAACCTCATCGTGATCATGAGCGACATCAGCGAGCAGCGCGAGATCCAGCGCCATCTGGCGATGATGCTCGACGAGCTCAACCACCGGGTGAAGAACACCCTGGCCACGGTGCAGGCGGTGGCGCTGCAGACCCTGAGCCGCAGTCCCGACCCGCAGGACTTCCGCGATGCGTTCCTGTCGCGGCTGGGCGCGCTGTCGCAGACCCACAACCTGCTGGCCAAGGACGTGTGGAGCGGCGTATGGCTGCGCCAGCTGGTGCGCAGCCAGCTCGCCCCGTACGGCGAAAACCGCTTCGAGCTGCAGGGCGAGGACCTCAAGCTGAGCCCCAAGACCGCGCTGGCCCTGAGCATGGCCTTGCATGAGCTGACCACCAACGCGGCCAAGTACGGCGCGCTGGCGTCGCCCAAGGGCTGCGTGCGCGTGGCTTGGCGCGTGCTGCGGGGCGCGGAGGGTAAACGCCTGCGGATCGATTGGGCCGAGCACGGCGGGCGCCGGGTGGACGAGCCACGGGGATCGGGTTTCGGCACCCGGCTGATCACGCGCGGGCTGGCGCACGAGCTGGCGGCCGAGGTCGAGCTCACCTATCCGGAGACGGGCGCCACCTGCGGCATCGAATTCCCGCTGGACGCGGAGCCCTACCCTTGAACGCGATGACGCGCGAAGCCACCCCGCAGGTCCTCGTGGTGGAGGACGAAATGATGCTGATGATGATGGTCGAGGACCTGCTGCTGGCCGAGGGGTACCATGTGGTGGCCGCCGGCCGCCTGCAGTCGGGGATCGACGCGGCCCGGGCGCGGGCGCTGGACGCCGCCATCCTCGACATCAACCTGGGCGGCGAATCGGCGATGCCGCTGGCCGACGCGCTGAGCGATCGCGGCGTGCCCTTCATGTTCGCCTCCGGCTACGGCACCAGCATCCTGCCCGACCGTTACAAGCACTGCATCATGCTGCAGAAGCCGTACCTGCCCCGCGATCTGCTCGAGGCGCTGTCGCGGCTGCTGGACTCGCGGGAATTCGACACAGCGTCATGACCGGTTCTCCGGCGGCGCTTTTGGTGTCGGGGCCCGCGCGCTTCACGGCATGGTGATCGCGCTGCGGCCGACATTCCGCATGGATTCTCGAATCATTGCCCTCGGCGCTTCCGCCGGCGGAGTTGAAGCGCTTAGCCAGCTGGTCGCGGCGCTCCCTTCGGATTTGGCGGCGTCCGTGCTGGTGGTGCTGCACGTTTCGCCCGACCTTCCCAGCCACCTGCCGCAGATCCTCGCGCGCAGCGGCGACCTGCCCGCGTGCCACGCGACCGACGGCGCGGAGCTGCGCAATGGCCAGATTCTGGTGGCGCCGCCGGACCGGCACATGAGCGTGCATGACGGCAAGGTGCGGGTCTGGAACGGCTCCAAGGAAAACCGCCAACGTCCCTCGATCGACGTGACGCTGAGGTCGGTGGCGGTGGCGTGCGGGCCGCGCGCCATTGGCGCGGTCCTGTCCGGCGCACTCGACGACGGCGTTGCCGGCATGGAGGCCATCGTGCGTTCGGGCGGACGCGCACTGGTGCAGGTGCCCGCGCAGGCGCGCCATCCCTACCTGCCGCAGAACGTGATCGACGCGGTGCCGCAGGCCGAGGTGCTGACGCTCGAAGCGATGGCTCGACGCATCGTGTCGCTGGTCGCCGAGCGGGTGGAGGCGAACGCCGCATTGTTCGACGAAAGCGTGGCCATGGGACGTCTGGAGCTGAAGATCAGCGCCCGGATGGGGACTGCGGAGGAGATGAACCGCCTTGGCATGCTGAGCGGTTTGACCTGCCCGGAATGCGGCGGCGCCATCATCCAGGTCCAGGACACTGCCCAACTACGCTATCGCTGCCACACGGGCCACGGTTTCACCGCCACCAGCCTTTTCGTGGAGCAGAGCGAGCAGTCCGAAAAGTTGCTGTGGCAGGCGCTGCAGCTGCTGCGGGAGAATGCGCAGACCACGCGATTCCTGATCGATCATGTGCGCAAGCTGGGACAGACCGAGCGGGTCCGCGACTACCGGGCGCACCTGGACAAGGTCGAGGAATCCATCGACCGTCTGCACCAGCTGGTGACCTCGCCGCCGCTGGGAGCAGCCGAGCGGACGCTTTGACGAGTAATCCGCAGGGCGCTGGACGGGCCGAGTTGCCGTCCATCAACCGCATGAAGCAAAACGCCGCCCTGGAGTGCACCAGGACGACGTTGCCGTAAGTGTCTTCAACGGCAGGCTGAAGGCTTACTGCTTTGGCAGATTGGCTACCTCGCGGAGGCAGCGCAATCTGCCGCTGGACTGCATCAGATGCTGGCTTGCGGTGCCGAGGAAGACTGCGCACCACCCGGGGAACCGGTCGAGGACGAAGCGCCGCTCTGGAACCCGCTGCCGCCCTGTCCATTCTGGCCGCTCGACGATTGACCGCTTTGGCCATCATCCTGCCCGCCGCCGCTCGCACGGCTCAACTCCTGGGCCATCTCACCGCCCTTGCTGCGAACCGTTTGGGCGATGTCGCTGGCCTTGCTCTTGAGCTTATCGCTGGCCTTGCCCATCAGACGGTTTTCCGGCTGGGTGATCGGCAGCAGCGCGCCGATGAGCGCGCCGGCGGCGATGGCGATCGCGCCTGCGGCCATCGGGTTCTCCTGCAGCATGGTGCTGTAGCCAACGCCGAGGCGCTGGGTCTGGCTGCGCACCCCGCTGACCATGCTGCTCGCGCCGTTGCCGATGCCTTGGGCCATGCTGCCGACCTTGCTGCCGACGCCGTGGGCCGCCTCGCCCACCCGCGAGGTCGCATTGCTCCACGTTTCCGAAACGCCTTCGCGCAGGTGCGCGGCGCGTTCTTTCAAGCCTTCGGCCAGGCCTTCGCCAGCTCCCTGGCTCGAGCCTGCGGACGCCGAGCCGGCGAAGCTCGAACCTCCCGGCGTCACACTGCTGTAGCTATGTTCCATCTCCGCGGCGCGACGGGTGGCCGGGGTTTCGTTGCGGCAGGCGTACAGCCAGGCGAGGCCAGCGGCGGTCAGGATGGTCGGTACGGGATTGGCCTTGACCACGTTGCCCAGGCTGCGCGCGAACTCACCGCCGGTTCCGTTGCCTGCGCCGATGAAACGGTCGATGAGTTCGCCCGGCGAAAGCTTGCTTTCCAAGGCGCTGACGATCTGGCCGATGTTGTCGCGCTGCTGGTCGATCTCCCGCTCCAGGCGCTCGGGATCCTTGCGCGATTCCGCGTCGATACGGTCACGTGTGCTGTTCATGGCATTCTCCCGCCGATGGCGTTCTTGTCTTTCTGAATCGAGTTGATGGTGTGCTGCGGCTTGAGCGAATCGGCTTCGAACTTCTTCTGTCCCGCCTTGACCATCATGAAGCCGACCACCATCGCCAGCAGGCCCACGATGAGTGCGGCGACCCACAGTTCCATCACGTTGCTCAGCAGATAAACACCGGCGAAAAGCAGGACCACCAGCCCGGCCATCATCACCGCGCCGCCGATGGATACCGCGGCCAGCCCGGCCTTGGTGGTGCGCACGCTCTCCTGCGCTTCGGCCTTGAGCAGGGCAAGCTCCTTGGTCAACAGCGAGGGAATCTCGCGGCCCAGCTGCTTGAGAAGGCCGCCGATCGACTGATCGTCGTTATGGCTCCCGCTCTGGATTGGATCTTGGTCCATGGTGCTGCTCATTGGCTGTTCCTCCCGTTGCTTTCGTCGGATGACGTACCGAATTCGCTTCTTGCGCGGCTGGAGCCGACGATCGCGTCGGATCCGTCCAATGCGCCGGTGCTGCTCTGGCCGCTGCCGGAAGTGGCCGCACCCAATGTGCCGGGACCCTGGTCGCTGCCGCCGCCTACGCCCACGCCGCCCGCGCTGCTGCCCGCATCCAGGCCGGCGTCGCCGATGGCCGAAGCTCCGGTGAGCGAGCTGCCCGCGGACATGCTCACGCTGCTGCTGGTGCTGCCACCGGAACCCCCCAGGCCGCCGCTATGGCCATCGTCGAGGCCGCCACCGGTGGAGGCGCCGCCCGTGCCGCCGCTGGCGCTACCAACGCTGCCGGAAGCGTCGATGCCGCCGGTTCCACCAATGCTTTCCAGGCCGCCGCTGCCACCGCCGCCATAGCCGGAACCAGACGCGGACGATCCATAGTCCTGGCCGCCGACATCGCTGCCCGAGTCCGACTGACCGCCGTAACCATAGGCGCTTCCGACGGAGGAACCGCCAGCCGCGGTGGAGGCCGATGCCTTCATCAGCCGGCTCAGCGCGAAGCCGAGGGCGACTCCGCCGGCCACGAACAGCGCCGGGTTCTGCCGCGACAGGTTGCCGACGTCGCGCAGGATCTCGTCGCCGCTCTTCTCGCGCAGGCCTCGCGAAAAACGCGTCATCGCCTCGGCGAGGCTGTTGATGTGACCGGACAACGGGCCTACATCGCCCTGCTCCAGCTCGTGCGCGGCGGCTTTGATGCTGTCGGCAACGCGATCGACCTTGCTTGCGGCGATATCGCGGTACTGGTCGGCCTGCGCCTTGGTCTGCTGCTTGGCCTGCTCGGCCAGCTTCGAGGCCTGCTCCTTGAGGTCCTGCTGCGTGTCGTCCTGTTCGGAATTCTGCGAGCCGCTCTGGTAACCGCTGCCTTGCGAGCCTGCCGACGAGGCGCCAACGCCTCCTTGCTGGCCTGTGGATTGGTTCTGCGATGCATTCATCGTGATTCTCCGTGGGTGGGTGGCAGAGGTCGTGCGTGCTCGGCGGGACGCGACAGGAAGGCCATGGAAAGCCTGGCGTCATCAACTCCCAACATCGGAAGAGCGAGTCGCCGCGGGCGTCCGTTGGTCGGCTTGCCCGACACGACTATTGCCTCTACCCAAGCATCTTGTGCTTGCACGGGTAACCGCGTCGTGAAAAAGAACCAGAAGCCCGCGAAATTTTTTCAAATGCCTTGGCTGTACGCTGCGTTATCAGCGACCCGGGCCATTGCCTGTGCGATGGACGGCAAATCCCTTCAAATGAAGCATCACCACCACGCAGCGAAAAAAGCCGCTTGCATCGCAAATTTCCGCCTGCGGCACTACTGGACTTCAATGACCGCCGAAACGCCCGGCATAACGAAATCTTCTTGTCCGTCAGCCGCTCCTGCGACGCCTAGACACGGACTGCACATCGATACTGCCACTGTGGCGCCATTGGCACGGCGTTTGCGGCAGCGGCTCATCCGGATCGATATCCATGCATGCCTCGGCTCTCGCGACGGCTCGCCACTTCCGCCGCCGCGCGTGCCGCCCGTTTTCCGGACCCATTGATGAACGCATGCCTCGAAAGCCAACGGACCGAAACCCCACCTGCACTGGGCGCAGGCGCGCCCTGCCTCGGGTTCTGGCAGGCCGGCTTCGACGGCGCCGACCACGTCAACGGCAGCGCCATCCCGCTGAGCGGGAACACGCTGACCGCGCACGTGCGCAACGCCGCCGAGGACTACCGTCGCCTGTCGGAGCTCGGCATCCGCACCGTTCGCGAGAGCGCCGGCTGGCGCTGCATCGAACGCAGCAGCGGCTACGACTTCAGCAGCGTGGGCGCGCGCGCCAAGCGCGCGAGCGAGGCCGGCATGCAGGTGCTGTGGACCTGCTTCCATTACGGAATGCCGCGTGGACTGGATCTGTTCTCGCCCGAGTTCGGCGAACGCTTCGCGCGCTATTGCGGTGCGTTGGCGCGCTACCTGCGGCCCTATCACCGCGGCGACACCGCACCGGTCTACACTCCGATCCACGAGATCTCCACCCTGTGCCGGACTGTGTGCGAGACCCGGCTGCTGCACCCCTACCGCGGCGACCGCGGCGCGGAGATGTCCGCGCTCAGGCGCCAGCTGGTGCGCGCGCACATCATGGCCTGCGATGCGATCTTCCAGGCCGATGCGCGGGCGCGCATTCTCGTCGTCGACCCGCTGCTGCACCTGACCAGCTCCGATCCGGCGCTGGCGCAAGACGCCCAGCGCGCCAACCACGAGCAATTCCTTGCCTGGGACATGCTGTGCGGGCGCAGCGAGCCGCAGCTGGGCGGCGACCGGTGCTACCTCGACGTGGTCGGCATCAGCTACTACGCCGACCACCAGCGCGACCTTGCGACCGGCCACGCCCTGTCGTGGCCCGACGACCCGCGCCGACGGCCGCTGTCCTCGATGCTGGCAGAACTGCATGCGCGCTACGGCAGGCCCATCAGCATCGGCCAGACCGGACACCAGGGCGAGCAGCGCGCCGCATGGCTGGCCCATGTCGCGCAGGAAGTGCGGCACGCCCGCAATGACGGCATTCCGGTGAACGGCCTGTGCCTGTATCCGGCGATCGACCGGCCCGACTGGGAACAACCGCAGCGCTGGCATCCGTCCGGCCTGTGGCATGTGGATCCGACCACCTTCCGGCGCCGCCTCAACCGGCCCTACGCTTCGGCCTAAGCCTGGCCCAAACCCTTATTCCGACGTAAATCCCTCGCGTCGCAACCCTGGAGTCTTGATGAACACCTTGATCGTTTTCTCCCATCTTCGTTGGGATTTCGTCTACCAGCGTCCGCAGCACCTGTTGAGCCGGCTCGCCGGCCATTGGCCGATCGTGGTGGTCGAGGAGCCCATCGCCGGCGACCCCGGCTTCGACGAGTCGCACCCGGCGCCGGGGGTCACCGTGCTGCGTCCGCGCACCCGCGCCAGCGGCCATGGCTTCGACGGCGATCAGCTGCAGGCGGTGGGCGCGCTGCTGCGCGACTACATGGAGCGCAAGTCGATCGACCAGTACGGCGTGTGGTTCTACACCCCGATGGCGCTGCCGCTGCTGTTCGACCTGCAGCCGCAGGTGATCGTGTACGACTGCATGGACGAACTGAGCGCGTTCAAGAATGCGCCGCCGCAGCTGCTGGCGCGCGAAGACCGCCTGCTTCAGCTGGCCGATATCGTCTTCACCGGCGGCCCTTCGCTGTACGACGCCAAGCGCGACCGCCACCCCAACGTGCACTGCATGCCCAGCAGCGTCGACGCGGAGCATTTCCGCGGCGGCGCCGACCCCGCCAACGTCAGCCCGCTGCTCGACGGCATCGCGCATCCGCGGCTCGGCTTCTATGGCGTCATCGACGAGCGCCTGGACACGGACCTGCTGGCGCATCTGGCCGACAGCGATCCGCAGTGGCAGGTGTGCGTGGTAGGCCCGGTGGTCAAGATCGAGGAATCGCAGCTGCCGCGCCGCCCGAACCTCCACTACCTGCCGCAACAGGATTACGCCACGCTTCCCGAGCTCCTGGCGGGCTGGGACGTGTGCCTGCTGCCTTTCGCACTGAACGACTCCACGCGCTTCATCAGTCCGACCAAGACGCTCGAATACATGTGCGCCGGCAAGCCGGTGGTTAGCACCGCCGTCACCGACGTCGGCCGCCTCTACGGCAGCGGGGTCACCGTGGCGCAGGACCGCGACGCGTTCGTCGACGCCTGCCACGAGGCGCTGGCCGAGACTCCGGAGCAGCGCGAGCAGCGCCTGGCGCGCCAGCAGGCGTTGATCGCCTCCACCTCATGGGACGAGGCGGCTTCGAAGATGGCGTCGCTGATCAGCGGGATGCCCGCGCGTTCGGCCGATCGGCCGCAGCCGTCGCAAGCGGCCGACGCCGTGCGCTCGGCGCAGGAGAAGGGCCAGGTGGTGGGCCTGCCGACCAAAGGCGCGCCGCGCTCGGACGGCGGCTCGAAGGTCGACTGCCTGATCCTGGGCGCGGGTCCGACCGGGCTTTCGGCCGCCTACCACTACGGCGCCGGCAGCCTGCTCATCGACGCCAACGAGCAGGTCGGCGGCTGGTGCCGGTCGGTCGAGGACAACGGCTTCGTGTTCGACTACGCCGGCCACATCATGTTCTCCAAGGATCCCTACGTGCTGGGCCTGTACGAAACGCTGCTGGGCGACAACCTGCACTGGCAGGACCGCGAGGCCTGGGTCTACAGCAAGGGCGTGCACACCCGCTATCCGTTCCAGGGCGCGCTCTACGGCCTGCCCACCGACGTGCTGAAGGAATGCATCGTCGGTGCGATCGAGGCGCGCTTCGGCTCGCTGGACGGCACCGCCCCGGCGCCGGCCAAGCGCGCCCCCGCCGTCGCCCAGGCGCCGGCCGCCAACGCCGAGACCTGCGCCGACGACTGCTGCGCCGACGGCGTGGTGCCGGTCGACGCGCGCGCCGGCGACGTCAAGGACCAGTCCGACGCCGCGGTTTCCGCGCTGTCGGCCCGACGCACGCCGCGCAACTTCGAGGAGTTCATCTACCAGACCTGGGGCGCGGGCGTCGCCAAGCATTTCGCGGTCCCTTACAACCTCAAGCTGTGGACCGTGCCGCTGCGCGAGATGGAAACCTCGTGGCTGGGCGGACGCGTGCCGCTGCCGGACCTGCAGGAAATGATCGACGGCGCGCTGCGCCCGGTGTCCAAGCCGGTGGGTCCCAACGCGCGCTTCGGCTATCCCCTGCGCGGCGGTTTCCAGGCGCTGATGGACGGATTCCTACCGCACCTGCGCGGCAAGCTGCGGCTCAACACCCGCATCACCGGCCTGCAGGTCAACGCGCGCATCGCCGAGTTCGACGACGGCAGCAGCGTCAGCTACGGCTCCCTGGTCAGCACCATTCCGCTGCCCGACCTGGTGCGCATGATCGGCGACCAGGCGCCGGAGCACGTGCGCCGGGCCGCCGAGGGGCTGCGCCATGTCTCGGTACGCTGCGTCAACCTCGGCGTGGCGCGCGCGGGGGTCACCGACAAGCACTGGATCTACTACCCCGAGCACACCGTGTTCCACCGCATCTTCGTGCAGGGCAACGCCAGCCCGCACAACAACCCCGATGGCGGGTTCGGCCTGACCTGCGAGATCACCTACTCGCCGACCAAGCCGCTGCCGTGCGACGGGCAGGCGCTGATCGACCGCTGCATCGCCGAATGCCGCGAGGTGGGCATGCTGCGCGAGGACGACGAGGTCATCGCCGCCAACCTGATCGACATGCCGTACGCGTACGTGATCTACGACCACGCCCGGGCCGAGAACGTCGCGCGGATCCGTTCGTGGCTGGCCAGCAAGGGCATCACCCTCGCCGGTCGCTACAGCGAGTGGGAGTACTACAACTCCGATCACGCCTTCATTGCCGGCAAGCGCGCGGCAGAGTCGGTGATGGAATCGGCGGCGGCGGGAAGCCTGCGGGCACGGTAGGCGGTGCGGTTCGCCTCGGGGT
>DATHAV010000219.1:0-1550 GCA_035296505.1 Pseudoxanthomonas sp. | reverse complement strand
GCGTCTTGCGCGTGAGCGCGCGCGCAACACTTTGCAGCACGTGCCCGAGGCGGTCGAACGGTTGCCGCTGGAGGACGTGTTCGCCGCGCGCGCGCAGGTGCTCGGGCTGCACGTCGCGCCGCCGCTGGAGCGCTACATGATCGAACTGGTGCTGGCGTCGCGGGACGCCGGCCGCTACCAGCCGCAGCTGGCGCGCAGGATCGCCTGGGGCGCCAGTCCGCGCGGCTCGATCGCGCTGGAACGCTGCGCGCGGGCCCGCGCATGGCTGGCGGGCCGCGACTACGTCACGCCGGACGACGTGCGCGCGATCGCTGCCGACGTGTTGCGCCACCGCGTGCTTCCGAGCTACGAGGCCACCGCCGAAGGCTGGGACGGCGATCGCCTGGTCGCCGCCCTGCTCGACGCCGTGCCGCTGCCCTGAGGAGCGGCCGAAAGGCCTTGGCGATGAGCGCGAGCGTAGGCGACGGACTCCAGCCCACCCTGGCCGAACTGATCGCGCTGCGGTCGGCGGCGCAGCGCAAGCCGCCCGCGCGCAAGGGCCGTTATGGGCACGCCGGACCGGCGGCATCCAGCCTGCGCGGGCGCGGCATGGAGTACGCCGAATCGCGTGAGTACATCGCCGGGGACGACGTACGCCACATAGACTGGCGCCTGACCGCACGCAGCGGCCGCACCCATACCAAGCTGTTCCAGGCCGAGCGCGAACGGCTGACGCTGGCCGTGGCCGACACCTCGCCCGCCCTGTATTTCGGCACCCGGGTGAGATTCAAATCGGTGCAGGCCGCGCGCGCGGGCGCGGTCGCCGTCTGGGCCGCGGTGCGCGACGGCGACCGGGTGGCCGCGTTGCGCGGCAGCCAACGCGAAGCGCCGGTCGCGCCTGCGTCCGGTCCGCGTGGCGCCTTGCGCGTGCTGGACGCCCTGACGCGCTGGTATGCAGGCCCGCCTGCCGACGATGCCGGGCTCGCGACGGCCCTGGACGGCGCCGCGCGCCTGCTGCGGCCCGGTTCGCGGCTGGTGGTGCTGGCCGACGCCCGCAGCGTCGCGTCGATCGCCGACTCGCGCTGGCCGGCGCTGGCCGCGCACCACGAAGTGGTGCTGCTGCTGCTGACCGATGCGCTGGAGACCGCCCCTCCGCAAGCCACGCTGCCGTTCGCCCTGCAGGACCGCCGCCTGGAGCTGGACCTGGGCGACGAGATGCAGCGCGGACGCTGGCGGGACGAATTCTCGCTGCCGCTGCAGCAGGCGCTCCAGTCGCTGCCGCGCTGCGGCGTGCAGGTCCGCGCGCTGCAGGGCGATGCGCCCAGCGATTCCTGGCTGCCGCTGCCGCTGCCGCTGCCCGGCCGTGCCCAGCCCCGGGTCGCGTGACGATGCAAGGTCCCGAACTGATCCTGCGCGACGTGCACGTACCTGCCGCGCCGCCGCTGTGGCCGCCGGCGCCGGGCTGGTGGCTGGCGGCCGGTGCGGCGCTGCTGTGCGCGATCGTCGTCCTGCTGTGGCAGCGAAGGCGCCGTGCCCGCAGGCGCGCATGGCAGCGCCTGTTCGACGCGGCC
>DATHAV010000218.1:0-3029 GCA_035296505.1 Pseudoxanthomonas sp. | reverse complement strand
CGATGAACGCCGCCGAGCAGATCAAGAAGACCGGGCGCGTCAGCCGCGGGCAGCTCGGCGTGATCGTGGGGCAGATCACCTCCGAGGTGGCCCGCGGCTTCAAGCTGCCGGACACCCGCGGAGCGCTGGTGAACCAGGTGCTGCCCGACAGCGCGGCCGCCAGGGCCGGGATCGAGGTGGGCGACGTGATCCGCTCGGTCAACGGGACCGAGATCACCGAGTCCAGCGGCCTGCCGCCGCTGATCGGAGGCATGGCGCCGGGCTCCAGGGTCAGGCTCGGCATCCTTCGCGAGGGCAGGCCGCGAGAGGTGACGGTCACGCTGACCATGCTGGAAGAGGACAACGTCGCCGCCGGTAGGCCCGCGCCCGAAGCCGGTCCCGCAGCGCCGAGCGCGCCCTCGCGTTCGGCCATGCTCGGCATCACCGTGAGCGAGCTGGACGCGGGCGCGCGCCGGCAGCTGGGGCTGGAGTCCAACGAGGGCGTGCGCATCGCGGCGGTCGATGGTCCGCAGGCCCGCGAGGCCGGGCTTGCCCAAGGGCTGGTGGTCCTGCAGGTGGGCCGCGCCAAGGTCGGCAGCGTGTCCCAGTTCAACCAGGCGCTGGCCTCGGTCAGGCCGGGCGATGTGGTGATGCTGCTGGTCCGCAGCCCGACCAATGGCGCGACCCGCTTCGTCCCGGTTACCGCAGCCGACGCCAGGTAGCCGGACCGCCTTCCCGCGCATGCCTCCACCGGGGCGTGCGCGGTGGGCGGCATGCGATAATGCGGGCCGATCCAGACGACGGCCGCCCGGCCGCCCCCATGCAGCCGACTCGTCCCGCCCCTCCCGCGCACATGCGGAATATCCGCAATTTCTCGATCATTGCGCATGTCGATCATGGCAAGTCGACGCTGGCCGACCGCATCATCCAGCTGTGCGGCGGCCTGGAAGCACGGGAAATGGAAGCCCAGGTGCTGGACTCCAATCCGATCGAGCGCGAGCGCGGCATCACCATCAAGGCGCAGTCGGTGTCGTTGCCCTACACCGCGCAGGATGGGGTTACCTACCAGCTGAACTTCATCGACACTCCCGGCCACGTGGACTTCAGCTACGAAGTCTCGCGTTCGCTGGCCGCATGCGAGGGCGCGCTGCTGGTGGTCGACGCCGCGCAGGGCGTCGAGGCCCAGTCGGTGGCCAACTGCTACACCGCGGTCGAGCAGGGCCTGGAAGTGGTGCCGGTGCTCAACAAGATCGACCTGCCCACCGCGGACATCGACAAGGTCAAGGCGGAGATCGAGGCGGTCATCGGCATCGACGCGGAGGACGCGGTCGCCATCAGCGCCAAGACCGGACTCAACGTCGGCGAGGTGCTGGAGGCCATCGTCAAGCGCATCCCGCCGCCGCAGCCGCGCGACACCGACAAGCTGCAGGCGCTGATCATCGACTCGTGGTTCGACAACTACCTGGGCGTGGTTTCGCTGGTCCGGGTGATGCAGGGGGAGATCGTGCCGGGCACCAAGATCCTGGTGATGTCCACCGGCCGCACGCACCCGGTCGACAAGGTCGGCGTGTTCACTCCCAAGCGCAAGGAGCTCAATAAGCTCGGCGCGGGCGAGGTGGGCTGGATCCATGCCTCGATCAAGGATGTGCACGGCGCGCCGGTCGGCGACACGCTGACCCTCGCCGGCGACCCCGCCGACAAGCCGCTGCCGGGGTTCCAGGAGATGCAGCCGCGCGTGTTCGCCGGCCTGTTCCCGATCGACGCCGAAGACTACCCGGACCTGCGCGAGGCGCTGGAAAAGCTGCGACTCAACGATGCCGCGCTGCGGTTCGAGCCGGAGAGTTCCGAAGCCATGGGTTTCGGCTTCCGCTGCGGGTTCCTCGGCATGCTGCACATGGAGATCGTGCAGGAGCGGCTGGAGCGCGAGTACGACCTCAACCTGATCACCACCGCGCCCACCGTGGTCTACGAGGTGCTCAGGACCGATGGCACCCTCCTGACGCTGGACAATCCGGCCAAGCTGCCGCAGAGCCACCTGGTCGAGGAAATCCGCGAACCGATCATCCGCGCCAACATCCTGACCCCGCCGGACTACGTGGGTAACGTGATCACCCTGTGCGAGGAGAAGCGCGGCAGCCAGGTCGGCATCAGCTACATGGGCAGCCAGGTGCAGATCAGCTACGAGCTGCCGATGGCCGAGGTGGTGCTGGACTTCTTCGACCGGCTGAAGTCGGTGTCGCGCGGCTATGCCTCGCTCGACTACCACTTCGTGCGCTTCCAGGAAGGCCCGTTCGTGCGCGTGGACACGCTGATCAACGGCGACAAGGTCGACGCGCTGTCGCTGATCGTGCACCGCCAGCACGCCGACCGGCGCGGCCGGGAGCTGACCGAGAAGATGCGCGAACTCATCCCGCGGCAGATGTTCGATGTCGCCATCCAGGCCGCGGTCGGCGCGCAGATCATCGCCCGCAGCACGGTCAAGGCGATGCGCAAGAACGTGCTGGCCAAGTGCTACGGCGGCGACATCAGCCGCAAGAAGAAGCTGCTGGAGAAGCAGAAGGCCGGCAAGAAGCGCATGAAGCAGGTGGGGAGCGTGGAGATTCCGCAGGAAGCGTTCCTGGCCGTGCTGCAGATGGACAACAAGTGAGTTCGGGACGGGGAAGCCGACGGTAGCGAGGCGCCCTCGTCCCCTGCTCGTCACGAGGCGTGCATTCCGGTTGCCGATTGGCGGCAGCCGACTTTAGGAAGCGACATGGTCTGGTTCGAAACAATCCTGGTGGTCCTCACCGTGCTCACCGGCGCCATCTGGCTGCTGGACCGGCTGTTCTTCGCCAAGCGCCGCGCCGCGCGCGCGGGGCTGCTGGAAGAGGAGCCGGTGCTGGTGGACTATTCGCGCGCATTCTTCCCGGTGCTGGCGATCGTGCTGGTGCTGCGCAGCTTCATCGCCGAACCGTACAAGATTCCCTCCGCCTCGATGATGCCCAACTTGCTGATCGGCGACTTCATCCTGGTCAACAAGTTCACCTATGGCCTGCGCCTGCCGATCAACA
>DATHAV010000217.1:0-6410 GCA_035296505.1 Pseudoxanthomonas sp. | reverse complement strand
GTGGGCCATGCGAGGAATCGGTCAATGAAGAAGTGGATCGCGCTGGCGCTGGTGCTGGCATCGCTGCTCGCCTTGGGCGCTTACGTGGCGGCGGGGCCGTTCCTGGCGATGAACGGCATCCGCGTGGCACTGGCCGAGCGCGACGCCGCCAAGCTGTCGAGCCACATCGATTTTCCCGCCCTTCGGGTCAGCCTCAAGGCGCAGATGGAGGATGCGATGGCGCGGCGCCTGGCGAGCGAAACCCAGTCCGGCCTGCTCGGCGCCTTCGCCGCCAGCCTCGCCGGCAACGCGATGGGTGGCGGCATCGATGCGATGGTCACTCCGCTCGGGATCGGCGCGTTGATGCAGGGGGAGGCGCTGTGGAAGCGTTCGCTCGGCCAGACGGTGGGCGGCGACGCCTACGCGCCTCCCGTCCCGTTCAACCCGCTGCGCGACGCCGTGCCCCGCTACGAATCGCCTTCGCGCTTCACCGCCACGGTTCTGAACCGACAGGGCGATCCGATGGTGTTCGTGTTCCGGCGGGAAGGCTTGACCTGGAAGCTCGCCGACATACGGCTGCCGCTCGCAGGACCGGCGCCTCAGAACTGACCGGACGGTACGACCGGCGCACCTCCGCGCGGCGGTCGGCACGACTCGCGCTCAAGCGTTCGCCACTCCGTGAGGCACGTGTCCGGCCGCCACGTGCAGGCGCGCGCTGTCGATGTTGTGCTGCGAATCGTCGAAAAAGATGTCGGCGCCGAAGGCTTCTAAGAACGGGCCCTTGGCGCGCCCGCCGAGGAACAGCGCCTCGTCCAGGCGCACGCCCCACTCGCGCAAGGTGCGGATGACCCGCTCATGGGCCGGCGCCGAGCGCGCGGTGACCAGCGCCGTGCGGATCGGCGAGGCGGCGCCGGCGGGCAAGGCCGCCTGCAGCTCGTGCAACGCCGAGAGGAACCCCTTGAACGGACCGCCGGACAGCGGCTCGCGCGCGCGGTCGCGCTCGTGGCGTCCGAACGCCTCCACGCCCTGCTCGCGCGACACCCGTTCGCTCTCGTCGCCGAAGATCACCGCATCGCCGTCGAAGGCGATGCGCAGCTGGTCGTGGCGCTGCTGCGGCGCCTGGGCCGGCAGGATGGTCGCCGCGGCGATGCCGTGCTCCAGCGAGCGCCGCACCGATTCCGGATTGGCCGACAGGAACAGGTCGGCGCCGAACGGTTTCGCATAGGGCCAGGTCGGCTCGCCCGAGGTGAAGGTGGCGCGCACGATCCCTAAGCCGTGGTGCTGGATCGAATTGAAGATGCGCAGCCCGGTGTCGGCCGAGTTGCGCGACAGCAGGATGACCTCGACCCGCGGCGCCTCGGGAGTCGCGGCTTCGTTGAGGGCCAGCAGCTTGCGCACCACCGGGAACGCCATCCCCGGCGGCAGCACGTCGTCCTCGTGCCGCCGCTGGTAGGCGCTGTAGGCCTCCAGGCCCTCGCTCTCGTAAAGCAGGTGGCTCTCTTCCATGTCGAACAGCGCCCGCGAGGTCACGGCGATGGTCAGCAGGCGCGGAGTCGGGATCGGGATCATGCCGCCATTATCGGCCCTGCGGTCGCAGGCGACGCGACCTGATCCACGCACGGGCCACCGCCTGCAGCGGAACACGCAGTCAGGACACATGGCGCATCGCCGCCGCCCCATTGAAGCCTCCACCGCTCTTCAGCCGCCCGGAGCCGACCGGACCGCCAGCAGGGTCGCCGGACCAGGCAGGTTGTCGCGGGTTACCGCACATACCTCGACCTCCTGTCGATTAACTTCCTGCTCCGCCACCCACTTGTCGCGGCAGGAACGGGACTCACTGCGGTGGCCTTCGACATGCCTGCACCGGTTCGACGCGAAGGATCGGGTACGGCGGAGCCGGCCGACCCGCGGCGGAACCGGCGGCGCGTCGTGCGCGAATCAGACCACGAACTGCTCGCTGAGGATGCGCTCCTCGAGATTGTGCTCGGGATCGAACAGCAGGGTCACCAGGCGGTCCCGCGATTCGCGGATGGTCACTTCGACCACGTCGCGCACCTCGTGCGAGTCGGCGGTGGCGCTGACCGGGCGCTTGTAGGGATCCAGCACCTTGAAGCGGACCTGCGTGTCGGCCTTGAGGATGGCGCCGCGCCAGCGCCGCGGGCGGTAGGGCGCGATCGGCGTCAGGGCGATGGTGTGCGAACCCAGCGGCAGGATCGGCCCGTGCGCGGAAAAGTTGTAGGCGGTGCTGCCGGCCGGCGTGGCCACCAGCACCCCGTCGCAGACCAGTTCGTCCACCCGGGTCTGGCCATTGAGGTCGATGCCCAGGTGCGCCGCCTGTCGGGTCTGGCGCAACAGCGAAACCTCGTTGTAGGCCAGCAGCGTGGTGCTGGTGCCGGCTTCGGTGGACACGCTCATTTCCAGCGGACGCAGCTTGGCCGGCTCGGCGGCGGCGATGCGCTGCAGCAGGTCGTGCTCCCGGTAGTGGTTCATCAGGAACCCCACCGAGCCTAGCTTCATGCCGAACACGGGCTTGCCGAGCGCGCCATGGCGGTGCAGCGACTGCAGCATGAAGCCGTCGCCGCCGAGCGCGCAGAGCACGTCCGCCTCGTCGGGCAACCAGGCGCCGTGCATGCCCTGCAGCGACTTCAGCGCGCGCTGGGCCTCCTCGGTGCCGCTGGCCATGAACGCTATGCGCGGCGTCGCACTCATCGCAGTCTCCGGTTGGCGCGCCGAGCATAACCCGGCGCGCGTGGGACGATTCCTCGAAACGTCGCAGGCTACTTCGCCTGCGCCGCCAGCTGCGAAAGCCGCTGCACCGCGACCGAGGCCGTGGGGTAGTCCAGGGTCTTCTGCGCGGCCAGCTCGCCCAGCATCGACAGGGTGAAACGCAGCAGCGGGTCGTCGCGCCCGATCCAGCGGCCGACCTTGGCCTCGGGGTTGGCTCCCGGCATCGTCAACGCCTGCGCGGTGAGGGTGCGCTGGTGCGCGGCCAGCTCGTCGCTGAGCACGCCGCGCGCCACGGCATGCCAGCGCCCGTCCACCTGCAGCCGATCGATCTGGCTCGACAGCCACGGCGTCTGCAGCGCCTCGCCGAGGCGGAAGTAGACCTTCGACACCTCCACCGGCTTGAGCTTGCGCGCGCGCGCCACCTCGATGATGTCGCAGGAATGCTCCAGGTACGGCAGCGCGGCCAGCTGCCCGGCCAGGCCCTCGGGGAGCCCTTTCTGGCGCCAGTCGGCCAGGCTGGCCTCGTAGGCGGGGCGCAGCGAGTCGGGCAGCACGCCGTCGGCGGCGCGGATCTCGTTGTAGCCGTGGTGGTAGCGGTCGACCGCGGTGGCGATATCGGGGATCGCGCCGGGGCGGCTCAGGATCCAGCGCGTGAACGAGCGCTGCAGCGACCAGATCACCTGCAGCGCGTCGATCTGCACGGCCTCGGGCACCTTGCCGTCGAGCGCGTCGATCTGGGTCCACAGCGCGCGGGCGTCCAATGTTTCGCGGGTGATGGTGAAGGCCTTGGCCACTTCGGCCGGAGTGCGGCCGGTGTCTTCCTGCATGCGCAGCAGGAAGGTGGCGCCCATGCGGTTGATGGTGGAGTTGGTCACCGCGGTGGCGATGATCTCGCGCTTGAGCCGGTGCTTTTCCATCGCCGCGGAATACTTCTTCTGCAGCGGGAGCGGGAAATACCGCTGCAGTTCCTTGGACAGGTAGGGGTCTTCGGGAATGTCCGATTCCAGCAGCTGCTGATAGGCCACCAGCTTGGCGTAGGACAGCAGCACCGCGAGCTCAGGGCGCGTCAGCCCCAGGCCGCGGCTCTTGCGCTCGGCGATCTCCGCATCGGACGGCAGGTATTCGATCTGCCGGTCCAGCAGGCCCTGCGACTCCAGCACCTGGATGAAGTGCTGCTTGGAGCCCAGGCGCGACACGCTCATGCGCTCCATCAGGCTGATCGCCTGGTTCTGGCGGTAGTTGTCGAACAGCACCAGTTCGGCGACCTCGCCGGTCATCGACGCCAGCAGCTTGTTGCGCGCCTCGACGGTCAACTTCCTGGCCTGCACCTCGCCGTTGAGCAGGATCTTGATGTTGACCTCGTGGTCGGAGGTGTCCACGCCGGCGGAGTTGTCGATGAAGTCGGTGTTGAGCAGCACGCCGTGCTGCGCCGCCTCGATGCGGCCCAGCTGGGTCAGGCCCAGGTTGCCGCCCTCGCCCACCACGCGGCAGCGCAGGTCGGCGCCGTTGACGCGCAGCGCGTTGTTGGCGCGGTCGCCGACGTCGGCGTGGCTCTCCGAGGCGGCCTTGACGTAGGTGCCGATGCCGCCGTTCCACAGCAGGTCGACCGGCGCCTTCAGGATGGCGCTCATCAGCTCGCTCGGCGACAGGCTCTTGATCCCTTCGCCCAGGCCGAGCGCCGCGCGAACCTCCGGCGAGACGGGCACCGTCTTGAGGCTGCGGGCGAAGACCCCGCCGCCCCGGGAGATCAGCGCGGGGTCGTAATCCTCCCAGCTCGAGCGCGGCAGCGCGAACATGCGCTGGCGCTCCTTGAACGAGCGCACCGCGTCCGGGTCGGGGTCGAGGAAGATGTGGCGGTGGTCGAACGCGGCCACCAGCCGGATGTGCTCGGACAGCTGCATGCCGTTGCCGAACACGTCGCCGGACATGTCGCCGATGCCCACGCAGGTGAAGTCCTCGCTCTGGGAATCGCGGCCCATCGCGCGGAAATGGCGCTTGACCGACTCCCACGCGCCCTTGGCCGTAATCCCCATGCCCTTGTGGTCGTAGCCGACCGAGCCGCCCGAGGCGAAGGCGTCGCCCATCCAGAACCCGTGGGCGATGGCCAGGCCGTTGGCGATGTCCGAGAACGTGGCGGTGCCCTTGTCGGCGGCCACCACCAGGTACGGGTCGTCCCGGTCGTGGCGCACCACGTCCACCGGCGGCACGATCTTGCTGCCGACACGGCCGTCGGCGACGATGTTGTCGGTGATGTCGAGCAGGCCCTGGATGAACATCTTGTAGCAGGCGATGCCTTCGGCCAGCACCGCGTCGCGGTCGGCGGCGGCGTTGCCGGTGGGCGCGGGCGACTGCTTGACGTAGAAGCCGCCCTTGGCGCCGACCGGCACGATCACCGTGTTCTTGACCATCTGCGCCTTGACCAGGCCCAGCACCTCGGTGCGGAAATCCTCGCGGCGATCCGACCAGCGCAGGCCGCCGCGCGCGACCGGCCCGAAGCGCAGGTGCACGCCCTCCACGCGCGGGCCGTAGACGAAGATCTCGCGGTACGGGCGCGGCTTGGGCAGATCGGGCACCTTGGCCGAATCGAACTTCAGGCTGATGGTGTGCGCCGGCAGCCCGTCGTCCTTCTTCTGGTAATAGCCGGTGCGCAGGGTGGCTTCGATGGCGCCGATGAAGGCGCGCAGGATGCGGTCGTCGTCCAGGCTCGACACGCGGTCCATGAGCTTGAGCAGCACCTCGTGGGTGACCTCCACCTGGCGCTCGCGGCGCTCGCCTCGCGCCTCGACGATGCGCTGCACGCAGGCCGCGGTGCCGGCGTCGTCGCCGGTCAGCGCGCGCAGTTCGGCCTCCAGGCGGTCCTGGCCCTGCCTGATCTGGTCGCGGCTCTCGCGGCCGGTGGCCGGATCGAAGCGCGCTTCGAACAGCTCGACCAGCAGCCGCGACAGCAGCGGATAGCGGCACAGCGTGTCTTCGACATAGGACTGCGAAAACGGCACGCCGGTCTGCAGCAGGTACTTGCAGTAGCCGCGCAGCAGCGCGACCTGCCGCCAGCCCAGACCCGCGCCCAGAACCAGGCGGTTGAAGCGATCGTTTTCGGCGTCCCCGCGCCAGATGCGGGCGAATGCCTCGGCGAAGGCCTCGCTGCGCGACTCGATGCCGGACTCGCCCCAGGCCGACTGCACCTCGAATTCCTGGATGTAGACCGGCGTGTTGTCCACTTCCAGGCGGAAGGGATGCTCGGAGATCACGCGCAGCCCCATGTTCTCCATCATCGGCAGCGCATCGGACAGCGCGATGTCCTGGCACTGGCGGTAGAGGTTGAGGCGCAGGCGGCCCTCGCCCTCGCGGCTGCGGCGCGCCATGTGCAGGCTCAGGCGAAGGTCGTCGGGCCCGGCGAGTGCGGCCAGGTGCTCGACGTCGCTGGCCGCGACCTGCGGCGACACGTTTTCGATATAGCCGGCCGGCAGCGCGCGGGCGTAGCGGCTGGACAGCTTGAGGCCGACGGATTCGCCGTGGCGGGCGATCAGCGCCTCGCGCAGGTCGTCCTGCCAGTTGCGCAGCAGGTGGGCCAGGCGCGATTCCAGTTCGACCGTGTCGACCTCGACCTGCTCGCCGGTGCGCGGCCGCACCACCAGATGCAGCTGGGCGAGCGGCGACTCGCCCAGCTGCACGGTGGTATCGACGAACTCGCCACGCAGGGCCTC